>NZ_JBFAOU010000113.1:0-25738 GCF_040675365.1 Catellatospora sp. NPDC049609
GCGCTGCGCAGCCTCGCGGATGCGTGGGTCAGGTGGCGGGGGTTGGGCACGACCTGCCCGGTCGACAACACGGCGAGGTTGCTGATGCCGACGTCGACACCGACGGTGGCCTGCGGATACGTCGGGGTGCGGGTGGTGCGGGTGACCTGCACGGTAAACGACACGTGCCAGCGCCCGCCGGTGTGCCCGACGGTGGCCGACAGGATCCGGGCGGTGCCCGCGTGCAGGCGCCGGGCCAGTTTGCGGGTCGACTCGTGGGTCCGGATCCGGCCCAGCCGGGGCAGGGTCACATGATGGCGGGTGTCCTCGACCCGGATCGTGCCGGTGGTGAACCGCACCGACGGCACCACCCGCCGCCGCGACCGGAACCGCGGGAACCCGACCCTGGGCCCGGCGCGGCGGCCGGTGCGCGACGCCGACCAGTTCGCAAGCGCCCGCGCCAGGCCGTCGAGGCCGGTGTTACAAGCCTCTTTCGAGCATTGCGCCCACCACGGTGCGGCCTGGGGTTTGGCGGCGTTCCAGGCGCGGCGCAGCGCGGGCAGGGTCCAGCCCAGGGCGGGGGTCAACTGCGGGCCGTCCAGGCCGTAGGTCCGTTCGGCGGCGCGCTGGTCGAGGTTGGCGCGCACCGCGGCCAGGGCCCAGTTGAACGCGAACCGGGCCGCGCCGGCGTGCCGGTGCAGGTCACGGTCCTGGGCCGGGGTCGGGTCGAGGGCGAAACGGTACGCCTGCACCACCACACCACCAGCCACATCGGACATACGAGCAGACTAGACGCCGGGTACGACAACACCCACCACCACCCACGAACCACAACCAGCCGAGCACACCGACGCACACTGGAGCACACCAAAGCTCACTCAACCACCAACAGCTGGATACCCCGCCACCGCGGCCTCGGTGTCCGCCATCGGCGAGCTGCTCGCGCAGCAACCGGCCGGGGAGCTGACCGGCGTCTCCTGCCTCGCCGCGGGCACCGACACGATCTTCGCCGAGGCGGTGCTGGCGCGGGGCGGGCGGCTGGAGGTGGTGCTGCCCGCGGCCGACTACCGTGCGCGCAAGGTGCGGCCGGAGCATGCCGCCGCCTTCGACCGGCTGGTCGAGCGGGCCGCCGCGGTGCGGACCATGCCGTACGCGGCGTCCGGCGCCGCGGCGTACGAGGCCGCGAACGAGGCCATGCTCGGCTCCTGCGACCGGCTCGTCGCCGTCTGGGATGGACGGGCCGCCGCCGACCGCGGCGGGACCGGTGCGGTCGTGGCGCGGGCCCGGTCGCGCGGCCTGCCCGTCACCGTCATCTGGCCCGTCGGCGCGCGCCGTGGCCGTGGTGACCAGGAGTCTATAGTGGACTGAAATTGAAGTTGATCACGGAGGTCGCAGAGATGACCACGACGGACCCCGTCGCGCCGTACGCCGGCCCGCCCCGCCCACCGCGGCGCACCGCGGGCCTGCTCGCACACCTCGGGTGGGAGGCGGTGCTGCTGCTCCTGGTCCTCGCCACGGTGGCCGTCATCCTCGTCCAGGACGGCGGCGACGCCCTCGGCACCGGCCTGTGGAGCAACCTGGCCGCCACCGGCCTGCTCGCCACCGGATTCGCGCTCTCCCTGCGCACCGGCACCCCGAACCTCGCCGTCGGCGCGCAGGCCGCCCTGGCCGGGATCGTCTACGCCAAGCTGGCCACGGCCGACTGGCCGGCCGCGCTGGCCGGACTGGCGGCGGTGGTGCTGATGCTCCTGTTCGGACTGTTCCTCGGCCTGCTGACCGGCCTCACCGCGGCGCCCGCGTGGGCGGTGTCGCTCGGCGGCCTCGCGATCGCGCAGACCATCTCGCTCGGCCTGTCCGAGTCGCGCGGTGTGATGCTGCCCGGCGGCCCGTCCGACGAGGTGACGGTGTGGCTGTGGGCCGCGCTGTTCGTCCTCGGCTCGCTGGCCGGCGGCGCCCTGTTCCTACTGCCCGGCGTGCGCCGCGCCCTCGTCCCGGCCGCCACCGGCCCCGGGTTCCGGGCGTCGCGCCTGTTCGGCGCGCTGGCCGGGTTCGGCGGGTCCAGCGCGCTCGCCGCGCTCAGCGGGATCGTCCTGGTCGGCCGGATCGGTGGCGCGTTCCCCACCGGCGACCGGCTCGTGGTCGCCGTCGCGGCCGCCGTGCTCGGCGGGATCAGCGTCTTCACCTTCCGCGGCGGCGTCGCCGGGACGCTGTTCGCGACCGCGTTCCTGGTGCTGGCCGACACCTCGCTGCGGCTGGCCGACGTGCCCGCCTGGCTGGGGTACTCCCTCGTGCCCGGCCTGGCGATCCTGTTCGGCATCCTCATCGGCTGGGTGCTCGACAAGATCGCCGGCTCAGAGCCGGAGCCGCAGCCGCAGCTGAAGTCCTGACCGGTCGCATCGACGCCACCCGGGCCGCCCCGCCCGGGTGGCGGCCGGTCAGCCGACCGGCTGGGCCAGCGGCAGCGACAGCTGCAGCTCTGCGCGTACGGCGGGGGTGAGCACCTCGCCGGCCTGCTTGCAGAGCTTGGCCATCTCGTAACCGGCCACGCCGACGTCGGAGCCGCTGGCCACCAGCGTCGCCATGCTGGAGCCGTCGCGGATCGGCATCACCAGCAGGAACCCCCGGCCCAGCTCCACGACGGTCTGGCGCACCTCGTCCCCGTCGAACATGTGCGCGGCGGTCTTCGTCACGCTGACCAGGCTGGCCGTCAGCGCGGCGAACTGGTCGGCGCTGTCGCGTGGCAGCCGGTCCGACACGGCCACCAGCAGCCCGTCGGAGGAGACGACGACGGAGTGCACCACGCCCGCCACCCGCTCGGTGAACCCGCTGATGAGCCAGTTGAAGTCGCGCGCAGCGGCACTGATAGCCATGAACCTAACTCCTTACCGTACTTACCTTGTCGTCCTCGGCGGCGGTCCCGGGCGCGGCCTCCTCGCCCGCCGGTCCCGCCGCCGATCCCGGGGTGACCCCGGTCGGCATCTCCTCTTCGGCCTCCGCGCGGCGCAGGCCCTCGTACAGCCGGTTCAGCGTGTCGCTCACCGCGTCCGGATCGGCCTCGGTCGCGGGCCGCGCGGCGGAGGGGCCGGGCAGGTTCGCCGCCCGTCGCCGGATCGGCAGGCCCGCCTTGGTCACGGCCGCCGGCTCCGGCGTCACCGGCCCGGCGTCGGCGGCCGGGACGGTGTCGGGCGCCGTCGTGTCGCTCGGGGCCGCGCCGAGCGGAGCGGTGCCGGGCGCTGCCAGGTCACCCGGGGCGGTGCCGGTCGGGTCCGTGCCGGATGCCGTGGTGCCGGGTGCCGTGGTGCCGCTCGAGACGGCGGGCGGAGCCGCGCCGGGCTCCGCTGTGTCGCTCGGTGCCGTGTCGGCGGAGGGGGTGCGGCCGAGCCCGAGAGCGCCGAGGGCCGTGGGGGCGGTGGCGGGCGTGCTCGCCGCAGCCGCGGCAGTGTCGGGCGACCACCAGATGCTCGGCTTGTGCCGGTCGGGGGTGAGCACGTCCTCGGCGCGGGTCGGGATCGAGCGGCGGTGCGTCGGCGGCACCACGCCCGCCTCCCCGCCGCCGTCGCGCGGCAGCTCCAGCGGCTCGGGCGGCGCCGGGACGATGAGCGCCGCCGGGATGTTCACGCTGACGGTGACGCCGCGGGTGCCGGAGTCGAGGTGGATGCTGATCCGGTGCCGGTGGGCCAGGTGCCCGACCACGACCAGGCCCATCCGCTCGGCGGCCGAGATGTCGATGCTGACCGGCATCGAGACCTGGTCGTTGGCCTCGGCCAGCGCCTGCGCCGACATGCCGATGCCGTCGTCGGTGATGACCAGCTCCGCGGAGCCGTCGGCCAGGGCGTGCCCGCGCACGTGGACCAGGGTCTCCGGCGGCGAGAAGGCCAGGCCGTTCTCCAGCAGCTCGGCCAGCAGGTTCACCACGTCGGCGACGGCGTGGCCGACCACGTACACGGTCGCGTCGAGCTGATGGCGGACCCGCTCGTAGTGCTCGACCTCGGCGGCGGCGGCCAGCACGATGGTGTTGAGGTCCTTGGGCTCGTTCCAGCGGCGGCTGGTGTCGCCGCCCGCGAGCACGAGCAGGTTCTCGTCGTTGCGCCGCAGCCGCGCGGCGAGGTGGTCGAGGCGGAACAGGCTGGACAGCTTGTCCGGGTCGACCTCGGACGACTCCATGGTGTCGAGCAGGGTCAGCTGCCGCTCGACCAGGCTCTGGCTGCGTAGCGCGAGCTTGATGAAGATCTCGTTGACGTTGCGGCGCATCACGGCCTGCTCCGCGGCCAGGCGCACGGCGCTGCGGTGCACCGCGGTGAACGCCTCGGCGACCTCGGCGACCTCGTCGCGGGAGTCGACGCGGATCGGCTCGACCCGCAGCGGCGGTGGCGTGGTCGGCGACCGGCGCAGCTGCGCGATCACCCGCGGGAGCCGGATGTCGGCCACGATCAGGGCCTGCTCGCGCAGGGAACGCAGGGTCGCGGCCATGCTCCGGCCGATCGCGATCGACATGAGCAGCGCGGCCAGCAGCAGGCCGGCGGTGGTCAGCGAGCGCAGCGCGGTGGTGCGCCACTGCACGCCGCTCGCGTCGTCGACCTCGCTGACGGCGGTCTGCAGCAGCGCCTGCTCCAGCGTGCGCATCAGCTGCAGCTCCGTGGTGCTGGCCGACCACCACTGCTGGGGCTCGACGCCGTGCTCGGTGACGCCGTCGCCGACGATGGCCCGTTCGAGCCGGTCGGCGTTGCGTACGGCCTGGCCGGCGACGGTGTCGTCGAGTGCGGAGACCTGCTCGGGCGCCGCCTCGGAGCGGAACAGCTGCACCGCCGTCTGGCGCTGCGCGCGCAGGTCGGCGATCTGCCCGAAGGCGCCGGGCTCGACGGGCACGCCGTAGGTCAGCATGTAGAGCTGGCCGCGGACCTGGGAGGCCAGCTCCTTGGCGCGGGCCAGGTCGCTCAGCCCGCGCAGGAACCGGCCGAGCTCGGTGTCGCCCTCGACGTCGACCGGGCGCGGCAGCAGCGCGTGCAGGTCGGCGATGGCGCCGGTGTACATGTCGAAGACGGCCTGGGTGCGCAGCCAGCCCTCGGCGACCCCGAGGCGCACCTGCGCGAGCTGGTCCAGCCGCGACTCGACCCGCTGGTACGTCGCGGCCAGCGCCGGGTCGTCCAGCAGCGGGCGGGCAGCGGTACGCAGCCGCGCGGCGGCCCGGTCGACGGCGGTGCGGTCGGGCGCCAGCGCGCCGACGTCCCGGCGGCCCGCGGCGGGGCCGGGTGCGGCCAGGGCGGCGAGCATCCCGACCGTGTGGTCGCGCTCGCGCTGCAGCTCGTGGACCAGGTCGGTCACCTCGACGCCCATCGCGACCTGGTCGGAGAAGCCGCCCAGCGCCGCCGCCGTGCGCACCGACTCGGTGATCTGGATGCCGGTCACCGCGAGGAAGCCCAGCAGCGGGACCGTGAGCACCGCCGCGAGCTTGGTCGGCACGCGCCAGTGCCGGGTGTGCAGCAGCGAGGGCCGCCGATGGGAGCCGGGGGCCCGCCGGGCGCGAGGATCTGCGGCAGTCACCGGGTCACCCATGTCTTCCGTCCAGGGGCGACGATCCATAATGGAGCGTCATCTGTTCGCCGAGGACATCTAACCGGTAGTACGAATGTTGCAGCAAGTACCCTCGCGGTATCAAGTCGTCGAATCGAATACTTAAGACGCCAGGGCTTGAAAGTCTCAGTCGGGCACGAAAAGATACCCCGGGTCCGTGATCACGGACCGCGAGACTTGCAAGACCATCGATTCGGAGCGCGTACTGATGACCCCGCTGCGCCTGGCGTGGTGCGTGGCCGCGGTGAGCCTGCTGGCCACCGGGTGCACGACCCCCGAACCCCCGCCCGGGCCACTGGTGGTCGGCGTGCTCGCCCCGCTCACCGGCCCGGGGTCGGACACCGGCCCGGAGACCGTACGCGGTGCGCAGCTCGCCGTCGAGGTCGTCAACAACCCGCATCCGGACCTGCCGGTGCCGCTGGGCCCGGAGGCCGGCCTGCCCCGTCGCGGCCGGGCCGTGCTCACACTGGCCACCGCCGACACGGGCGGGCGGTCCGACACCGCGACCGGCGCGCTGGCCGGGGTGGCCGACGCCCATCACCCCGCGGGCCTGGTGTCGGCGGAGTCCGCCGAGGTCACCGTCGCGCTGAGCAGCCAGGCCCAGCGGCTGCGGGTGCCGCTCATCGACGCGGGCAGCACCGCCGACTACCTCACCGAGCTCGGCGCCGACTGGTACTTCCGCACCGGCCCGAGCGACAGCCAGCTCGCCGAGAGTGCCTTCGCGCTGCTGGGCCGCCTGCCCCGCGGGCAGGGCGGCGCCATCGCGCTGGTGACCGAGTCCGGAGAGGACGGAGCCGTGGCCGCCCGGCGGCTGCGCGAGCTGGCCGAGCGCGACGGCGCCGCCGTCAGCGGGCAGTTCGAGCAGCCCACCGGCACCTCCGACCCGGCCGCGCTCGCCGCGAGCCTGGCCGCCGCGCCGCCGCGCGCGGTGTTCGCCTGGGCGCGCACCGTCCCGGCCGCGACCGCCATCGCCGAGGCCGTCGACCGCACCGACGCCACCGTATCGCTGTTCGGCCTGGGCGAGGGGTTCCGCGCGCTGAGCAAGCCCGCCGCCCGGGACCCGGGCCTGCTGCGGGCGGTGCCGTGGTCGGCCGAGTTCGCCGGGCGCAGCCCGGTCGGCCGGCAGGTCGCCGAGCTCTACCGGCAGCGGTTCGGCCGGGCCATGACGGCCGCGGCGGTGGACGCGTTCACCGCCGTCATCACCCTGGCCGTCGCGATCGACGCCGCCGCCGACGGCGACACCGCCGCGATCCGCACCGCGCTGCGGCAGACCGAGCAGCCCGCGGCCGGGCTGATCGTGCCGTGGAACGGCGTCCGGTTCGGCCCCGACGGGCAGAACATGCTGGCCGCCGCCGTCGTCGAGCAGTGGCAGGACCGCGGCTTCCGCCTGGTCTACCCGATCGAGCTGGCCACCGGCCAGGCCCGCTGGACCCGCCGGGACACCGCGTGACCAGCGCGGGCCAGGCACCCGGCCCCACACCGCCGCCCGACGCCGCGCCCGCCGCGGTGCCCGGTTCCAGCCCGATGCCACACGACGCCCCGCGCGCCGCAGTGCCCGGCCGTGGTCCGATGCCGCACGACGCCGCGCGCCCAGCGGCGCCCGCTTCCGGTCCGATGCTGCTGCGCGATGCCGTGCTCGCCGACGGGCGGCGGGTGGACGTGCTGCTGCGCGACGGGCTGATCGACGCGGTGACCCCGGCCGGGACGGCGTCGGTCGCGCCCGGTGACCGGGTCGAGGACCTCGCCGGGTTCCTGCTGCTGCCCGCGCCGGCCGAGGTGCACGCCCACCTGGACAAGGCCCTGACCGCCGAGCAGGTGCCCCACTCCGGCGGCGACCTGCTCGGTGCGGTCACCGCCTGGCTGCGCCACCGGCCCACCCGCGGCCAGGACGAGATCGAGGCAGCGGCGCGCACCGCGCTGCGCGCCCACCTCGCGCACGGCGTGACCGCGCTGCGCACCCACGTCGACCTCGGCGACGACATCGGGCTGCGCGGGCTGCGCGCCCTGCTGGCCGTACGCGACGCCGAGGCAGCGCGCTGCGACGTGCAGCTCGTCGCGTTCGCGGCGACGCCGCTGACCGGCCCGGCCGGCGCCCGCAACCGTGAGCTGCTCGAACAGGCGCTGGCCGCGGGCGCCGACGCCGTGGGCGCCTGCCCTGGCCTCGACCCGGACCCGGCCGCCTGCGTGGACCTGTGCCTGGCCACCGCGTCGGCGTACGGCGTGGGCGTGGACCTGCACGTCGACGAGTGGCTGCACCCCGAGCCGTGCTCGCTCGAACTGCTGGCGGACGCGGTCGTGGCGAGCGGATTCGCCCACCCGGTCGTCGCGGGGCACTGCGTCAGCCTCGGCATGATGGACCCGGCCCGCGCGGCGCGCGTCGCCGACCGGGTCGCGCTGGCCGGCATCGCGGTGGCGTGCCTGCCGCAGACCAACCTCTACCTGCAGGGCCGTGACCATGACCGGGCCGTGCCGCGCGGGCTGACCGCGCTGCGGACGCTGCGTGCCGCCGGGGTGACCGTCGCCGCGGGCGGCGACAACATGCAGGACCCGTTCAACAGCCTGGGTCGCGGCGACCCGCTGGAGACCGCCGCGCTGATGGTGCTGGCCGGCCACGACGACCCCGCGACGGCGTACGACGCGGTCAGCGTGCGGGCCCGGCATGCGATGGGCCTGCCGCCGGTCGCGGTGGTCCCCGGGGCCCCGGCCGAGCTGCTGGCCGTCCGCGCGGCCACGGTGCGCGAGGCGCTGGCGACCACGACCGCCGAACGCCTGGTGGTCCACGCGGGGCGAGTGATCGCCCGCACCGCCGTGCACCGGCACTTCCCCGACGAGAAGGAGATGGGAGGGACCGCGTGACCTCGAACGGACCGGCGGTGACCCTGCACGAGGCCGGCGTGCGATACGGCAACGGCACCCTCGCCCTGGACGGGGTGTCGCTCCAGGTGGCCGCGGGCGAGTTCGTCGCCGTGGTCGGGCCGTCCGGCGGCGGCAAGAGCACGCTGCTGCGCCTGGCCGCGGGCCTGCTCGCACCGAGCGGCGGGACGGTGGAGCGCACCGCCGACCGGCTCGGGTTCGTGTTCCAGGACCCGACACTGCTGCCGTGGCGCAGCGTACGCGGCAACGTCGAGCTGGCCGGGGAGCTGCGCGGGGTGCGCCGCGCCGAGCGCCGGCGGCTGGCCGAGGAGTCGCTGGCCAGGGTCGGGCTGTCCGAGGTGGCCCGGCAGCTGCCGCGCACCCTGTCCGGCGGGATGCGAATGCGGGTGTCGCTGGCCCGCACCCTCACCGGCCGCCCGGAGCTGATGCTGTTCGACGAACCGTTCGGGTCGGTCGACGAGATCACCCGCGAGCGGCTGGGCGAGCAGCTGCAGGAGCTGTTCGTGGCGGACGGGTTCGCCGGGCTGCTGGTCACCCACTCCGTGGCCGAGGCGGTCTTCCTGGCGCAGCGGGTCGTGGTGCTGTCGGACCGGCCGGGCCGGGTGGTGGGCGAGGTCGCGGTGCCGCTGCCGTACCCGCGCGAGCCGCAGGTGCGCTTCTCCCCCGCGTTCACCGAGCTGACCGCGCGGGTGTCGGCCCTGCTGCGGGGCGGCAACCCGCCGCCGGAGCCGGCCGCGACGTGCGCCGAGGCGAAGACCGCCGCCTCCGCCGAGCCGAAGAACCCGCCGTCGGCCGAGCCGAAGACCGCCGAGCCGACGAACGCGCCGTCCGCCGAGGCGAAGACCGCCGAGGTGAAGACCGCCGACGCGAAACCGGGTGCCGCGAAGTCGGTCGCCGCGGGCAAGGAGGTGCCGTAATGGCGCGCAAGGTGTCCCCGCCGGCCTGGCTGCGGACGGTGCTGCCGCCCGCCGTGGTCGCGCTCGCCGTGCTGGCGGCGTGGTATCTGGGCAGTTACGTGCTCATCGACGCGGACCGGCGGTTCCTGCTGCCGCCGCCGCACGAGGTGGTCCGGGTCGGTTTCGGCGACCCGGTCAACCTGGCCGAGCTGCTGGCCGGGCTCCAGCTGACCGCCGAGGTGGCGCTGATCGGGCTGGTGATCGCCGCCGTGGTCGGGCTGGTGCTGGCCGTGCTGATGAGCCAGGCCGACTGGCTGGAGCGCTCGATCTTCCCGTACGCGGTGCTGCTGCAGACCGTGCCGATCCTGGCCCTGGTGCCGCTGTTCGGCTTCTGGTTCGGCTTCGGCTTCCCCAGCCGCGTGCTGACCTGCGTGCTCATCGCGCTGTTCCCGATCACGGCGAACGCGCTGTTCGGGCTGCGCTCGGTCGACCCGGGCCTGCACGACCTGTTCACGCTGCACCACGCCGGCCGGTGGACCCGGCTGGTGAAGCTGCAGCTGCCGTCGGCCCTGCCCGCGATCTTCACGGGCCTGCGCATCTCCGCGGGCGCGGCGGTGATCGGCGCGATCGTCGGGGACTTCTTCTTCCAGCAGGGCCCCGCGGGCCTCGGCCAGCTGATCTACATCTATCCCCGGCGCCTGCAGTCGGAGATGCTGTTCGCCGCCGTGATCCTGGCCTCGGCCTTCGGCCTGCTCGTCTTCTGGTTCTTCGGCGTCGTGGCCCGCGCGGCCACCGCCTGGCACGACTCGCAACAGCAACAACCCGCCGTCCAGGCGGGACGCCGATGACCCTTCCTTTCGCGAATCACCCCATCCGAAGGAGAACGATGAGCACCACATCCCCCGAGGCCCGGCCGCTGCGCCGGGTCACGGCCGCCGCAGTGCTGGCCGCGGTCCTACTGGCCGCGGGCTGCGGATCCGAAGCGGAGCCCCTCGCCGAGCCGGCTCCCGGCGCGGGCGCGCTCGACCTCGCGGCGGTGTGCCCCACGACGATCGTCGTGCAGGCCGCGTGGACGCCCGAGGCCGAGCACGGCTCGCTCTACCACCTGCTCGGTGAGGGCTACAAGATCGACGCCGCGGCGAAGAAGGTGACCGGCCCGCTGCTGTCCGGCGGGCAGAGCACCGGTGTGAACATCGAGATCCGGGCGGGCGGCCCGGCCATCGGCTTCCAGAACGCGGGCGCGCAGATGTACGCCGACCCGACGATCATGCTCGGCCAGGTGGCCACCGACGACGCGATCGGGCTGTCCGCGAAGCAGCCCGTCGTCGGCGTGGTGGCGCCCTTCGACCTCGCGCCCTACATGATCATGTGGGACCCGGCGTCGAACCCGACGTTCAACACCATCGTCGACATCGGCAAGACCGACACCAAGGTGCTGTACTTCAACGGCGCGACGTACATGGAGTACCTGATCGGGTCCGGCATCCTGCGCCGCAGCCAGGTCGACGGCGCGTACGACGGCAGCCCGACCCGGTTCCTCGCCGACAAGGGCAAGATCGCCCAGCAGGGCTTCGCCACCAACGAGCCGTTCACCTACCAGAGCGTGCTGCCGCAGTGGAAGAAGCCGGTGAAGTTCCAGCTCATCCACGACACCGGCTACCCGATCTACCCCGAGGCGATCGTGGTCCGCGCCGACAAGAAGGCCGAGCAGTCGGCCTGCCTGAAGAAGCTCGTGCCGATCATCCAGCGCTCGCAGGTCGACTACGTGAAGAGCCCGGCCGCCACCAACGACGTCATCATCAAGCTCAACGAGGCGTACAAGGGTTTCCCGTACAGCAAGGAGCAGGCGGCGTTCAGCGTCGAGCAGCAGCTCAAGCTGAAGATCGTCGGCAACGGCGCGAACGGCACGCTGGGCGACTTCGACGTGGACCGGGTCAAGCAGGTCATCGACATCGTCGGCCCGATCTACGACGGCCAGCGCAAGGAGGTCAAGGCGGGGCTCACCCCGCAGGACCTGGTCACCAACGAGTTCATCGACCCGTCGATCGGGCTGAGCTGACCCGTGCCCGCACCTGAGCTGGCCGAGATCGCCGCGTACGCGAGCCGCCGGGCACCCGGCCCGGCGGCCCTCGCCGCGTTCACCGGCGACCTGGCCGGCGCCCTGCACCCCGACCGCGTCACCACCCTGGAGGCGGCCCGCCTGGCCGCCTCCAGGGACGGCGCGTACCTGTCGCCGCTGCTCAGCGCGGTGCTGCCGGACCGGACCGCCGACGTCGTGGTGCGCCCCACCGGCACCGGGGAACTGCTCACCGCGGTGCGGCTGGCCCACGAGCACGGCGTGCCCGTGGTGGCGCGGGGCCGCGGCACCGGCAACTACGGCCAGGCCGTGCCGCTGGCCGGCGGGCTGGTCGTCGACCTCACCGGGGCCGACCGCGTCATCGAGGTCGGCGACGGCTGGATACACGCCGAGGCCGGGGCGACGTTCGTGGCGCTGGAGGCGGCCGCGCGCCGCCGCGGCCAGGAGATCGCGATGATGCCCACCACCGTGGGCAGCACCATCGGCGGGTTCCTGGCCGGCGGCGCGGGCGGCATCGGCTCCATCGAGCACGGCTGGCTCTGGGACGGCTTCGTCCTGGCGCTGGACGTGGTCACCTGCCCGCCGGGTGACGCGCCGCTGCGGGTGCACGGCCGCAACTGCCTGCCCTACCTGCACGCGTACGGCGTCACCGGCATCATCGCCACCGCGACGGTGCGGCTGGCGCCCGCCCGGCGGCGGACCGCGGTGCTCGCCTCGTTCCCCGGCGCGGCCTGGGCGCAGGCGACAGGTGCGGCGCAGGCCATGCTGCGCCTGGATCCGCCGCCCCGGCTGGTGTCGCTGGACGACGCCGCGCTGGTCGAGACGTACCCGGCCGACCCGAAGCTGCCGTCCGGCAGGCTCAGCCTGCGCGCGGTGGTGGACATCGACACGGTATCCGAGGTGACGAGGCTGATCACCGCGTCCGGCGGACGGATCGAGTCCGTCGCCGAGGACGCGATCGGGTACGTGTCCACCCTCGCGTTCAACCACGTCACGCTGCGCGCCCGCAAGGCCCGGCCGGACCTGTGCCACCTGCAGGTCGGCGGCGAGCCGCTGGTGTCCGACCCGGACGCGGTGCGCGCCTGCCTGCCCGGCGCGATGCTGCACCTCGACGGCCTGCGCAACCACCTCGACCCCGCGGACCCGGTGCGCGGGCGCGGGTTCGGCGGCCTGCTGCTGTCGGAGTTCCGCGACGCGCGGACCCTCTACGACGGCGTCGACCGGCTGCGCGAGCGCGGCGTGCACGTCATCGACCCGCACACCTGGGAGCTGGGCGGGCCCGCGCTGCCCGGCATCCGGGCGGCCGCCGCCGCCAACGACCCGCTGGGCCTGCTCAACCCGGGAAAACTCCCCGCGGCGTAGCCGAAGCTCCGTTCGGCGGCCGAAGCCCTTTTCCCGGGCCGAACCCGCAGGAACGGAGCTTCGCACACGGAACACGCCCAGCCGGCCGTGATCCGGTTGTCGGTGTCGTGGGGGCGGCCTATGGTGGGGGCCATGACGCCGGCAGCGCTCCAGGTGACCGCCCGGCCGCGGTGCGACCGCGGCCGTGCCGGTTCGCGCTGCCCGCGCACCCGTGCCGCGCAGCTCCGGCCGGACCTGCGTCCGAGCCCGGCTCCGCACTAGCCGTCGACCGGCGGCACGGCGCATCGGGCGGAGCACCCGGCTCCGGCCCGATTTTTCTTTTACCCACCCGACTGTGGAGGAACCATGACCACGCTCGACACCACCGACCACGACGACTGGGTCGTCGGCCTGCACCACCGGCTCACCCGCACCTGCGACGAGCAGACCGCCCAGCTGGCCGAGCTCACCGGCACGGCCCCCGACCCCACCGAAGCCGCCGCCCACAGCGCGCTGCTGGCCGCGACGCGCCAGAGCCTGGCCGACACCGTCGCCGCGCTGCGCCGCATCGAGCAGGGCCGCTACGGCGCGTGCGAGATCTGCGCCGCCCCCATCCCCGTCGCCCGGCTCGACCTGCTGCCACACGCCAGGACCTGCGTGTCCTGCCTGCGCTAGGCCGGAACCACCGGCCGGGTGCGCCCCGGATGGGGCGCACCCGTCACAGACATACCGCCGACGGCTGCCCGCCGTCGAACGCCGTTACCCGCGGCGCGCGGTGAACAGCAGATACTCCCAGTCCATCGCGCCGCCGCCGAGGTCGAACTCGCGGCCCAGCTCGGCCAGCTCCCAGTCCACGTCGAGGTGAACGGCCCGGAGGAGCTGCGCCGCGCGGTGCCCACCTGGTTTCGCGCCACCGTCTTCGCCACCGTGCCCCGCGACCGCGTCCCCTCCTGACCGGAGCCGACCCGGGGCCGGAACTGCGCCCGGCGGCTCAGCGAAGATCGCTGTTTCCGGTCAGAACCTGCGGTCTGACTGCACATCCTGACCAGCAACAGCGATCTTCGCTGCGGCCCGGCGGCGGACCGCGGGACGGCGGGCGGCGGGACGGCGGGGCGGTGAGGCGGTGAGGCGGCTCAGTCCGGCAGCATCGGCATCACCAGGCCGGTGTCCCTGCCCAGCAGCGTGCCGCGCTGCAGCGAGCCGGTGCCGAACCGCTCGCGGACGGCGTCGACCGCGGTGTCCAGCGCGTCGCGGTGCGGCTCGCCGAACGGCAGCTCCGGCTGGATGTGACCAGCCCGGTCCAAATTGCCCACGGAGACGCCGATCAGCGTCAGGCCGCGCTCGGCCACCAGCGGCAGCACCCCGGACAGCAGCGCCCGCGCGCCGTCGAGGATGGACTCCGTCTGCGCCGTCGCCTTGGCCAGCGTCGCCGATCGCGTCGCCCGGGTGTAGTCGGCGAAGCGCAGCCGCAGCACGATGGTGCGCCCCGGGCAGTCGGCCTTGCGCATCCGGCGGGTGACCCGCTCGACCAGGCCGGCCAGGGTCGCGTCGAGGAACTCGGCGCCGTGCGGGCCGCGTCCGAGCGCCCGCTGCGCGCCCATGGACCCGCGGCGGCGGCCGACCACCACCGGACGCGGGTCGCGGTTGTGGGCCAGCGCGTGCAGGTGGCGGCCCGCGCCCGGGCCGAGCAGCGACACCAGCGCCGCCTCGCCGAGCCGGGCGACCTGGCCGACCTTGCGGATGCCGCGCTGGTGCAGCTTCGCGGCGGTGACCTCGCCGACGCCCCACAGCACCTCCACCGGCAGGGCGTGCAGGAACGCGAGCTCCTCGGCGGGCGCGACGGCCAGCAGCCCGTCCGGTTTGGCGACCCGGCTGGCGACCTTGGCCAGGAACTTCGTCCGCGCGACGCCGACCGTGATCGGCAGCCCGACGCGGTCGAGCACGTCGCGGCGCAGCCGGGCCGCGATCTGCACCGGGGAGCCGCCGATGCGGTGCAGGCCGCCGACGTCGAGGAACGCCTCGTCGATGGAGAGCGGCTCGACGACCGGGGTGGTGTCGTCGAACACCGCGAAGACGGCCCGGCTGGCCGCGGTGTACGCCGACATGCGCGGCTCGACCACGATCGCCCGCGGGCACAGAGCGCGCGCGGCGCGCACGCCCATCGCGGTGCGCACGCCGAACGCCTTGGCCTCGTAGCTGGCGGCGAGCACGACGCCCGCGCCGACGATCACGGGCCGCCCGCGCAGGCGCGGATCGTCACGCTGCTCCACCGACGCGTAGAACGAGTCGAGGTCCGCGTGCAGGATCGCCACCTCACTCCGCATGACCAGCAGCTTAGTACACATGTACGAAGTCCGGCCATGGGCCTGACTCAGGCGGCGCGGCGGCGCAGTGCGAGCATGGCGGTGGCCGCGAGGATCTCCTCGGCGACGTCCGCCAGCGGCCGGCGGGCGTCGACGACCGCGTCGGCCCAGCCGCGCAATTCGCGCTGGTCGGCGTCGAGGTTGTCGAGGATCGCGGCCCGGCTGTCGCCCATCCGCCCGAAGGGGTTGCCGCGTTCGGGCGCGTCGAGCCGCTGGGCCGCCACCTCACCGTCGACGGCCAGCAGCACGACGGCGTCGAAGCGGTCCCGCAGGGCGTACGCGTTGTCGGCGCGCCCGCACAGGAACAGCACCGCCGCCTCGCCCGCACCGGCCGCGGCCCCGGCGATCAGCCGGTCGAGCACATCGGCGCGCCACACCCACCGGTGGCGCGCCAGCCAGGCCCGGTCGGGGTCACTCGGCCACGGGACGGACCGGTCGCGCTCGTCGACCCAGTCACACAGGCCCGCGTGGCCGTCGAGGCTCACCGCCTGCTGCCCGTGCGCCGCCAGATGCCGCGACACGGCGCTCTTGCCCGCGGCCGACACCCCGGTCACCAGCACGATCATCATTCCGCACGTCCTCGCTCAGCGCCGCGCCACGGCTCCACGCTCCCCCGCACGCCGCCCTGTCTGTCTACCACCCGCGCCGGCGCGCCCGGCGAGTGTCAGGAGGTGAGCGGGTTGGGCAGCTGCCGGCCGAGGTAGCCGCGCCGTCAACCGGGACCCCTGGCCCTGGTCAGTACGCGACGGGCAGTTCCAGCAGGCCGCGCGTGCGGAACGACGGCGACCACCGCAGCTGCGCCTCGGGCACCGCCAGCGCGAGCCGCGGCAGCCGGCGCAGCAGCGTACGCAGGGCGATCTCGCCTTCGAGCCGGGCCAGCGGAGCGCCGATGCAGTAGTGGATGCCGTGGCCCAGCGCCACGTGGCCGCCGTCGGTGCGCGCGGGGTCGAACACCTCCGGCCGGTCGAAGCGCGCCGGGTCCCGGTTCGCGCCGGCGATCGACAGCAGCACCGTGTCACCGGCCGGGATCCGCACCCCGTCCAGCTCGACGTCCTCGACGGGGAAGCGCCGGAACGCGACCGGCGTGGGCGGCGCGACGCGCAGCACCTCCTCCACGACCGCGGGCAGCGACTCCGGCTCGCAGCGCGCCTCGGCCAGCCGGTCCGGGTGGGTGAGCAGCAGGTGCACGGCGTTGCCGATCAGGTTGACCGTGGTCTCGTGGCCCGCGATCAGGATCAGGAACGCCAGCGAGGTGAGCTCGTCCTCGGTCAGCCGGTCGTCGGCGTCGCGGGCCGCGATCATCGCCGACAGCAGGTCGCCGCCGGGGTCGGTGCGGCGTCGCCGGATCAGGTCCGTGATGAACCGCTGGATGCCGGTGATCGCGCCCGCCGCCGCTTCGCGGCTCGGCGGGTTCAGCAGCGTGGACGTCAGCTCGCGGAACCGCGCACCGGCGTCGGCGGGCACCCCGAGCAGCTCGCCGATGACGATCACCGGCAGCGGTCCGGCGTACGCCGCGATCAGGTCGGCGCGGCCGTCGCCCGCCACCGCGTCAAGCAGCTCGTCGGCGACCCGCTGCACGAACGGGCGCAGCTGCTCGACCCGCCGGGGCGTGAACGCCTGCGACACCAGCGAGCGGATCCGGGTGTGGTCGGGCGGGTCCATGTTCAGCAGGTTCGCGTCGAGCGCGGGCGGCAGCGCGAACCCGGTCCACGCCTTCGCGTGGGCCTTGTCCAGCGACAGCCGCGGGTCGGCCAGCGCGGCCCGCACGGTCGCGTAGCCGCTGACGTGCCACACCTCGCTGCCGTCCGGCAGGGTGAGCCGCTCGACCATCCGATCCCCCGTCCGCTCGTCGCAGCACGGAACGCTACCAGCCGCCGGAACGTACCGTCTGCTGTGGATGGACGGACGGCCACCAGGACCGGCGCATCCGCCGCCACCCAGACGGGCGGCCCTTCGGGACGGGCACATCCTCCGCCACCCGACAACCCAGGAGTTGTCGCGACAACCCAGGAGTTGTCGCGGCGTATGGAGTACCTGTCCCGGCGGCCGGTGGCGAACCGCCCACCACCGCGCGGAACGGGCCGCGCGGCGGTGGACCGCCCTACTCCGGCTCGGGCAGGTCGTGCTCCTTGCGCAGCTTGCGGGCCTTACGCCGCTCACCCTGCTCGTCCAGCGCGCGGGCCAGCCAGAACGCGGCGTCGCGGCGGGCGCCCTGCGCCGCGGGCAGCTCGTCGAGCGCCTGGCGCAGCAGCGGCTCGGCCTGCGCGGCCCGCCCGGACACCACCAGCACCTGCCCGTGGCGCAGCTGCGCGAACAGCGCCTCCTGGAACGCGCCGATCGATCGGTACCACCCCGCGACCGGGGCGATCCGGACCAGCGCCGTGTCGTGGTCGGGAGAGTCGGTGTTGGTCAGCAGCAGCGCCGCCTCGTACCCGGCGGTGGCCCGTTCCCAGGTCAGCCCGTTGTGCTGCTCGGCCGGCACCTCGGTGACGTCCATCAGCTCCACCAGCCGCGCCGCCGCCGCGCGGGCCTCGTCGTGCCGCCCGGCGTGGTAGAGCGCCATCACCTGGCGCCGCCGGGCGTGCACGGTCTCCAGCGGCAGGTCGGCCTGGCCGTACGCCTGCGCGGCGGCGTCGAACCGGTCGGCGGCGTCGGCGTCCCGGTCGACCTGCCACAGCAGCTCACCGGCGCGTTCGAGCAGGTCGGCGCGCTGCGCCAGCCGCTCCACTCCGGTGACCGTCGCCAGCAGCGCGTCGACCTGCCCGAGCGCGACGTGCGGCTCGCCGATCGTGGCGTAGATCCGCGACAGCAGGTCGCGCAGCTCCGCGACGATCCCGTCGTGCTCGGCGTCGCGCTGCGCCAGGAACCAGGCCAGCGCCTCCTCGGCCACCTCGGCCGCCTCCCGGTCGCGGTCCACCGTGTACAGCGCCAGCGCCAGCCGGTGCCGGGTGTAGCACGCCGCCTGCGGCGAGCCCTCGGCCTCCATCAGGCACACGTGCTCGACGATGTCGTCGATGAACTCCCCCGCCCGCGGCGTCGTCACCAGCATGAACCCGGCGTTGGCGCGGGCGCTGCGGCGCAGGTCGGGATCCTCGGCGACCGCGGCCGCCTCCTCGAACGCGGCGATGGCGGCCTGGTTGGACGCCGGGTCGTGCCGGTCGCCGACGGTGCGGGCCAGCGCCATCAGCAGCGAGGCCAGCATGTCCCCGTGCCGGGTGCCGCGCAGCACGTCGATCGCCTCCCGCAGGGCGGCCTCGGCGTCGTCGACCCGGCCCTGCGCGTGGTATGACCCGGCGCGCAGGTGCAGCAGCCGCGCCCGCCGCGACGGCGGCACCGGACCGGGCTCGGCCTCGGCGTGCACGGCCAGGTCCAGGGCCCGCTCGGCGTCCCCGGCCAGCGCGGCGACCCACGCGGCGCGCAGCAGCGTGTTGCGCCGCACCGCCGGGTCGGCGCTGACCGCCAGCGTCTGCTCGGCCAGCTCGTACACGCGCTCCAGGTGCGACTCGTCGCCGGTCAGCCGCAGCAGGCTGATCTCCCACTGGACCCGGGTCGACAGCTCCCGCTCCCGGTCCCCGGCGCGGGCGAACGCCGCGACGGCCTCCTCGTGCGCCTGCGCCACCTGCTCGACGTCTTCGTCGTCGCAGCAGTTGGCCCGCAGCCGGGCCAGCCTGCCCCGCTGCACGTCGGTCAGCTCCGCCCCGGCGGTCGCGGCGAGCAGCCGCCGCGCCAGCGCCTTGCCGCGCGGCCCGTCCTCCTCACCGAACCACTGCTCGGCCAGGTCGAGCTGGGCGTCCAGGGGCAGGTTCGGCGACACCGCGGAGATGTCGGCCTCCTGCGGCCCCGCCGGGGCGGGCACCACCGCAGCCGGGGTGTACGCCGAGGTCAGCGACAGCGGCAGGTACGCCACGAGCGGGGCGGCGTCGATCACCTCGGCGACCCGGCCGCTCTGGAACGTGTTGCCGTTGCGGGCGTCGAACCGGCGCGCGATCGCCTCGGCCCGCTCCCGCAGCACCGGCCCCAGCTCGGCGACGCCGACCGGCCCGCCCGACCGGCGTACCGGCAGGTCGCCCTGGCCCGCCTCGGCCAGGCGGCGCAGCACCAGGGCCGCGGCGGCGGCGAACTCCATCTCGGTCTTCGGCGTCGGCGCGTCGTCCAGCCACGGCAGGTGCCGCTCGATCAGCTCCAGGCCACGCACCTCGTTGCCGGTCAGCCCGCAGAACTCCACGTGCCGGGCCACCCGGCCCAGCTCGGCCTTGTTGTCGCACAGCGCCCGGTAGGCGCGCCGGTGCGCGTCGCGCGCCTCGTCCAGCCGCCCGGTGCGCAGGTACGGCAGCAGCAGCGCGGTCAGGATGCCGTGCGGCTGCTCCGAGCAGGTCAGCCTGCCCGACAGCGCCGGCTCGGCGACCGCGATGGCCTCGTCGTCGCGGCCACGCCAGGCCAGGTGGTACGCCTTCGACGACGGGTCGCAGCCCGCGCAGTCGGAGTGCCGGTCGCGCGGCGCCGCGTCCCACATCCGGTACCAGTGGTCGGCCAGCACCGTGTCCCCCACGTGCGCGGCGACGTCGTGCCGGTACGCGTACACCGCCTGCAGGCTGTGCCCGCCGGCCTGGTAGCGGCGCTGCATGTCGTCCAGCACCGCCATGGTCCGGTCCAGCGGCAGCTCCGGGAACCGCGCCATCGCCGACACGACGTGCTTGAACTGCCACAGCAGCAGCCGCTCGTCGTCGTGGCTGCGCCGGCCCGGGTCGGCGTCGTAGTCGGCCAGGCACCGGGCGAACGTCATCATCGCCTTCATCGGCTCGCCGCTCTGGTGGTACGCGCTGGTCGCGGCGCAGTTCGCCGAGTACAGCAGGTCCGGGTCGCCCAGCGCCTCGGCCTGCGCCAGGGCCTGCTCGGCCAGCACGATACGGGCCGGGCCGTCCGGGGTGTTCCACGAGCGCTGGATCAGCTCGTGCACGTCGTGATGCGTCGTCATGCGTCCTCCCGGGGCACGGCCAGGTCGATCAGGTCGAGGAAAGAGCGGTTGAGCAGCGCCGTGTCCGCCGGGCGCAGCGGGTGGTGGCCGTAGAGCAGCGCCTGCCCGTACAGCGCCTGCACGGTCACCCCGACCAGCTCCGGCGTCGGCAGCGCGCTGATCCGCCGCACCAGCGGGTTGCGGTGGTTGAGCACCAGCTGCGGCCGGGTCTGCGCCTCGGCCTTCTCGAACGCCGACAGCACCCCCGCCCACAGCTCGTCGACGACCTGTGTCGTCTCGCGCAGCCGCCGCTGGAACGTGGCGTTGCGGTCGGTCAGGTACAGCGCGGGCATGCTCGGCGGGTCGAACGCCCGCACCACCACCTCGCAGCCCAGCGGGTCCAGGGTGCGCTGCGCCGCCGCCAGGAACGGCCGCAGGCCCAGCTCCGTGGCCGGCTCCAGGGTGTCGAACCGGGTCGCCAGGTCGCTCGGGTCCAGCCGGTCCACCATGATCGACGGGTCGAGCATCGGCAGCCGCTCGATCAGCTCCGCGTCGTAGGTGTACGCCCCGTTCACCACCGCCAGCCCCTGCGCCGCGGCCACCGCCGCGAGCTGCCGGAACTCGTCGATGTTGGCGCTGTAGCGGACCGTGCCGTGCCGGCGGCGGAACTCCTCCAGCGGCATCCGGCCCATGTTCGTCTCCATCGGCCACCACTGGTCCACCAGGCGCAGCATCTCCTCGTCGTGCAGCGCGAGCGCCTTCACCCCCAGGTGGTGCACGGCCAGGAACCGGTTCATCCGGTCCGGCTCGTGCCGGGCCAGGTTCACCAGCCAGCCCCGCAGCTGCGCGCCGAGCTGCTCGCGGACCGACTCCAGCAGGCCGTCCTCGTACAGCGCCTCGCGGCTGGCCGTGGGGCGCAGCTCGCCCGCGTCCAGCACGCAGCGGGCGAAGAACGCCCACTCCGGCAGCACGTCCTCGGTGCCCTCGGCCAGCAGCATCCGCTTGAGATACACCCGATGCCCGGACTTGGCCGCCGGGTTCGCGGGTGTCGGCAGCACCAGCGCCACCCCGGTCAGCCCCGCCTCCGGCACGTTCAGCTCGATCACGTCGAACGGGGTGAACCCGAACGTCTCCTGCGCCAGCTCCACCAGCGCGGCCCGGCCGCCCGACTGCCACGGCAGCCCGTCGGCGGTGATCAGGTCGCCGTCCACGCGCACCGGGTAGGGCAGCAGCTCGCCGAAGAGCTTCGCGAGGTCGCGTACCCGATCGGTGTCCAGCCACGCGGCCGCGTCGCGGCGCGGGACCAGGGTGACCGTGGTGCCGACCTCCTGGCGGTCCGGGCCGGGCTTGGTCTCGTAGCGGCCGTCAGACAAGCCCGTCCAGTACACCGTCGGGTGGCCCTCGTGGCGGGTCTGCACCCGGATCTCGTCGGCGACCAGGAAGCACGACAGCAGGCCGATGCCGAACTGGCCCAGGAACTCGTGCCGGGAGAAGCCCAGCTCGTCACGCTTGCCGCTGCGGCCGATCGTGGCCAGCAGCTCGTGCACCTGCTGCTCGGTCAGGCCAAGGCCGGTGTCGTGCACCCGCAGCGTGCCGTCGCCGGTCGTCTTCGGCGTCTCGATCCACACCGACGCCGGGGCGGTGGGCGCGACGGCCCGGCGGGCGGTGATCGCGTCGACGGCGTTCTGCATCAGCTCGCGCACGTACACCCGCGGGCTGCTGTAGAGGTGATGGCTCAGCAGGTCGACGATGCCGCGCAGATCCACCTGGAAGGACTGGTTCACGCCGCGAAGGCTACCGGGCTGCTGTGACGTGCGGGGAGCGGGTTTTCGGCGGAGCACTCAAGATCGAACGGCCCGTTCGAGGGCGGTCAGCACCCGCCGCCAGGCGGAAACGCGCCGTTTCCGGCCGGCGTGGACCATCGGAAGACGGACCGTCGCCTCGGCCAGGGCCAGCCTGGCGACGTAGTGCTCGCGCATCTTCACGCAGGTCACGGCGACCGGGCACGGCCATTGGCGCGCACACCGGCACAGGGCACCGGTCCGGCCGTGCCGGGCGAGGATGCCGTCGGCGGCGGCGATCTGCCGGCGGGCGTACTCGGCGAACTGCTCGGCGGACAATGCGCGCATCATTCCTCCGTGGGAGACGTGAGGCCCCACGGCGCCGCACGCGGTGCGGTGCGCACGTGCCGTGGGACCGGCAGCGCGAGCCGGGAGAACAACCGCTGCCCGATGACCAGCCTTCCGTCACCGGTGTCGGTTGTGAACCGGTCCAGCGTTGCGGCAACATCGGCAACAGCGGATGGGAGGGCGACGCGTGAGCCAGGACGCCGATGCGATGCGCCAGCTGTTCGGGCTGGTCCTACGACACCTGCGCAAGGATGCGGCATGGTCCCTGCGCGAACTGGCCAGACGCTGCCTCTACGACTACAGCCGGATCTCCCGCGTCGAACGCGGCGAGCACCTCATCGACGCCGACCTCGTTCCCGCACTGGACGAGGCCCTTCGGGCGGACGGGCTGCTGATCACGCTTCGGGCGCTGATACCGCGGCCCGGCGCGTTGGCCACGACCCCGCACGCCCGGCTCAGAGCAGGGCTCCGCATGGACGGTGGCGATACCGTGGCATTGGAGTTCACCACGCCGAACGGGAGAGTGGTGCGCATGGACCTGCCTAGACGCGAGTTCAACAACCTCCTGGCCGGTGGCGCGCTACGCGCGCTGTTACCGGCCGGAGTCGCCGACCTCGACCAGGCTGAACGAGTCGGCTCGGCCATCGGCGAACCTCGGCGCACCGATTCGCAGGTGCTCGACTACTTCCGCACCCTGCTCGATCAGCACTTCGTCGCGGACAAGGTGCTCGGGCCGCGCGATCTGCTCGGGGTGGTGCTCGCCCAGATCGGCGTCCTCGACCGACTGCGGCGCGGCAGCCGCCCCGGTTGCGCCGACGCCACCACGCGGCTGCTGGCCCAGTACGCCGAGTTCGCGGGCTGGCTGCATCAGGACCTGGGCGACACGGACGCGGCGAAACACTGGACGGACCGGGCCACGCGATGCGCGCAGGCGATCGGCGACTACGAACTCGTGTCCTACCTTCTCGTCCGACGGAGCAACATCGCGCTGCTCGGTGACGACGCCAGGGACGTCATCGAACTGGCCGCCGCCGCTCGGCGCGTACCGGGACCGGTCAGCCCCACGCTGCTGGCCCTCGCGGCGCAGCAGGAGGCCCGCGGTTGGGCGATGCACGCCGACGCCGACCAGTTCCGCCGCCTGCTCGACACGGCCGCGAACCTGCTGCGCAGCCGCGTCGACGGAGTCGACGAGCGAACCCCTGTCTACCTGCACAGCTACAACCTGGACGTGCTGGAGGAGCAGTCCGCGAGCGGGTTCCGTGCCTGCGGCCAGGCGGAGACGGCGATCGCCATCCTCGAACGACGCATCGTCGCGACACCCGACCACCATCACCGCGACCGTGCACACCAGCTCGCCAAGCTCGCCAACTCCGTCCTGCAGACGGCCCAGCCGGACCCGGAACGCGCCGCCGAGCTGGGGCTGAGCTGCATCGGCCCGGCCCGTGACACAGGATCGGCTCGCATCGCCAGTGAACTGCGCGCACTCGATCGGAACCTGACAAAGCGCTGGCGCGGACTGCGCGGCACCATGGCCCTGCGTGAGGCGCTGGCGGCGGTGTGATCGTCAGACCTACGACCTGTGCCTGGAGTGCACGCCAACGGGAGCAGGAGCACGTCGCCGCTGTCGGGTGGGGTCGATGTCTACGGATCGGTGCCCGTCGCCGCCGAGTGACGGGAGCTACGGGCCGGGCAGGATGCCTCGCAGGTACGCGGCCTGGGCGGCGTGGGCGATGTCGTCGTGGGCGACGCTGATCAGGCGTACGCCGAGGGTCACCGGCGGGTCCCAGCGCTTGTCGACGATGCGGTCCAGGTCGTCCTCGGTCAGCCCGCCGATCAGGTCCAGGGTGCGGGCGGCGACCGCGTCGTAGTAGTCGACCAGCACCTCCGGCCCGTCCGGACGCACCGCGGCGACCTGCTTGGCGGTATGCCCGTACCCGGTGTCGTGCGCGTTCGGCTTGAGCCCGAAGCGTTGCGCCCAGCCGCCGGCGGCCCACAGCTGCTCCTCGCCGAGCAGCTCGGCGAGGTGGTGGTCCTGGACCCGGGCGAGGTGCCAGACGAGCCAGCCGATGCTGTTCGCGCCCGGCGCGGGCGCCCAGTGCAGCTGCTCGGCGGTCAGCCCGTCGACGGCCTCTTCGATCATCTCGGGAAGCCGCCCGTACAGGTCTTCGAGCAGTCCGTTCACGTCCACGGGTGCCTCCCCCTGTTCACCGAGCGCGCCGAACCCGGCCGCCGGATTCACGCGACGGCTCTCCGTCCCGACCATACCGTCGGCCGGTGCCGGAGGTGCCGGAAGCGGCCAGCCGTGCTGGGGCGGTCAGGTGTCGAGGTCGATGCGGATGGTGAGCGGCCGGGTGCCCATCAACCGGCCGATGGCCGCGTCCCACTGGTATGGCAGTGACCGCGAGCGCGCTCCGGTGTCGTCGCCGGGCAGGGGTGTCGCGCGCCCGGCGCGCCAGCGCCCGGCGACCTTCACCCTGACCGCGGGCTCGGCCAGCAGGTTGCGTACGTAGTCCGCCTGGTCGCCGTGCGCGGCGATGAGCCAGAACGTGTCGCCGTCGAGCCCGTTGCCGACCGGGGTGTGCCGGGGCAGTCCGCTACGGCGGCCGGTCGTCTCCAGCAGGGCGAACGCCTTCGGTGCCAGGCCGCGCCGCAGCGCCCAGCGGGTGAGCCGGTTGTTGACCCGCTCCAGCCCGGTGATGATCCGGTATTTGCGCGTACGCACCATGCCGCAGTTTCCCATGCCACAGAACGGTTTCGGCCCTCGCGCTTGGTACACCCGCGCTGGATCGCCTTCCGGATGGTTGTCGGAATGCTGGAACCTGAGGAAAGCAATGAGGTGATTCGAGCCATGAAGCTCGTCATGCTGGACAAGATTACTGAGGACGCCTTGTCCGATATGGATGATCTTGCAGGCCTCAAATTCAAAGGTCGCATGGACTACTTCCGTACCTGCATCGGCTAAGTCCCGCCTAAAGCGCTCCCCCTTCCCTTACCGGCTCCGGCGCACCATGTGCTTCCCAGATGGAGCTGGCCTTCTTTTCTTGGCATCCTGCCAGGCCCGGCGACGGGTCTTTTCGCGCTCAAAATTGACTATCGTTTGTTTTTAAACGCCTCAGTTAATAGAATCATGGTGATTTCCCCCTAGATGGAGACTGCCATGAGCGATACCGCCAACACCAATACACAGAAGATCCTGCCTGAAGTCGGCGCCCGTGATATCCCCCACGACGATCTGGGCTGGCAGGAAGTCCGTGACCTCGGGCTGGACGCCGTCCCGGGCGATCTGCAGGATGCCGAAGATCTGGACGGGGAGTAAGGCTGATGGCCCTGATCAAACGCCTTCGTCCCAGCGATTCGGCGACACAGGCGCCGCCGGCCCATGCTCCTGTAGCCTCTAACAATGCCAGCCGGCAGGACACGAAGCTTTCTTTGTTGCAACTGGAGGCCATCAGGGTCTTCCGCACCCTGAAAGGCCGAAGCTGGAAAGCCGAGCTGAACAACTGCTGGAGTCGCTCCAGCTACCCAGGCCTTGGGACTCAGCATGCGGCCGTTCT
>NZ_JBFAOU010000114.1:0-25476 GCF_040675365.1 Catellatospora sp. NPDC049609
GGGGCCCGCGGGCCCCCAGCGCCGCGTCTATCTAGCGTCAAGTTGGGGTCCCCCACCCCCTTTCCGGGCATATCCCTAACAGTTCGCGCAAGATCGCCGCGATCTTGGTGGGCTGGGGCAGCGGGTCAGGAGGCCAGGCCGAGGATCTCGGCGGCGGCGCGGCCGTTGGCGTGGCTCGCGCCGTAGGTGGTGACGAAGGCTTTGACGCCGGTGGGGCGCCAGCCGGCGGGCCAGCCCATCTCGACGACCGCGAGGGGGTGTACGGCGGCGAGCTGCTCAGCCAGCGAGCGGGCGGCCGGGTTGCGGTGGGTGTGCCGCCCGACGAGCACGATCGGGCGGCCGGCCGCGGCGTCGATCAGCGCACCCGCGCTGGTCTCGTCGGCGGCCACGGCCAGCTGCGGGGTGCCGTCCAGGTGCGGGGACAGGCCCCACGGCACGGCGCCCTCGGCGATGGTGTGCCCGGCCCGCAGCTGTACGACGAACGGCCGCTCGAACCCGGTCAGGCTGCCCTCGACGCTGACCGCGCGCCGCGCGGCGTCGTAACCCAGCCGCGGGCTGAGCTCGATGTCCTCGATGCCGTGGGTCCACGCGGCCAGCGCCTCGTTGCGGGCGACCGCCTGCTCCACCCGGGCGACCGGCAGCGTGCCGTCGGCCAGCGCCGCGGCGATCGCCGACGCGGCCTCCTCCACGATCTCCAGCTCGATGTCGGCGCCCAGGCACAGCAGGTCCGCGCCCGCGCCCAGGGCACGCACCGCGGCCGGGCCGATGCCGCCCGCGCTGCGCGAGGCGCCCTTCATCTCCAGCGCGTCGGTGACGACCGTGCCGGTGAAGCCGTACTCGCCGCGCAGCACGTCGACGAGCAGCGTGCTGCTGAAGGTCGCCGGGTCGTCGCCGGTGATCGCGGGCACCCGGATGTGCGCCGTCATGATCGCCTTGGTGCCGGCCGCGATGACGGCCGCGAACGGGGGCAGCTCGCGGTCGCGCAGCAGCTGGGGCGTCACGTCGACGGTCGGCAGCTCCAGGTGGGAGTCGGCGATGGTGGCGCCGTGCCCGGGGAAGTGCTTGGCGCAGGCGGCCACCCCGGCCTGCTGCAGGCCGACCACGGCCGCGGCGGCGTGCGCGGCGACCCGGACCGGGTCGGCGCCGAACGAGCGGGTGCCGATGACCGGGTTGTCGGTGGCGGTGTTGACGTCCACGGTGGGGGCGAGGTTCAGGTTGACGCCGACGTCGGCCAGCTCGCGGCCGATCGCGTGGTACACCCGCCGGGTCAGGTCGAGGTCGCCGATCGCGCCCAGGGCCGCGTTGCCCGGGTACGGGCTGCCCGTGCGGTGGGCCAGCCGGGTGACGTCGCCGCCCTCCTCGTCGATGGCGATGATCGCGTCACGCCGGGCGGCCCGCAGCTGCCCGGTGAGCGCGGCGACCTGGTCGGCGTCGGCGATGTTGAACCCGAACAGCGTGTAGCCCGCCAGGCCCTCGCCGAGCAGGTCGGCGGCCCAGCTCGGCGCGGTGTGGCCGGGGAAGGCGGCCAGCAGCGTACGCAGGGCCAGCTTGCGTAGACCGGGGTCAGTGGTCACGGTGTCCTCCGCTTCGACGCCGACCGGCGCCGACATGGTGATGGGCCCTTCGGCCAGTGTGTCGGGTCTTGCCATCCATAGTGGTTTTGCGCGTCTAGGCCGTAGGCTACGGCCGTACTGGTTAAGGAAGACAATCTAATAAGAAACTTTACTAAAAGCCAGCGCGTGCCGGAACCCGGTGGTGCCGGCGTCTAGCTCTAGGATGACGCACCATGGCCGCAGTTTCCCAGCCCGGCACCCCCCGGTTGCTCCGCGCGCTCAACGACCGCGCCGCCCTCGAGCTGCTGCTCGCCCGGGGTCCGCTGACCCGTTCCCAGCTCGGGGAGCTGACCGGCCTGTCCAAGGTCACCGCCTCCCAGCTGGTCGAGCGTCTCGAGGAGCGCGGCCTGGTGCGCCGGGTCGGCGAGCAGGCGGGCGGCCGCGGGCCGAACGCGCAGCTCTACAACGTCGCACCGAACAGCGCGTACGTGGTGGGCGTGGAGGTCGGCGCCGAGCACGTCATCGCCGCCTGCGCCGACATCACCGGCGCCGTGGTGGGCCGGGTCGAGGTGTCCACCCAGCCCGACCTCAACGGCGGCGGCGACGACCCGGTGCGCGTGGTGCACAACGCGGTGGTCCAGGCCGTCGAGCAGGCCGGCGCCGACCTGGGCGACGTGCGCCGCATCGTGCTGGGCACGCCCGGTCTGGTCGACCCGAACACCGGCGACATCGTCTTCGCCTTCAACCTGCCGCGCTGGCAGCGGGGCCTGGCCGCGGCGCTGCGCGACGACCTGCACACCACCATCCTGTTCGAGAACGACGTGAACCTCGCCGCGGTGGCCGAGGCGCACGCGGGCGCCGCCCGCGAGGTCGGCGACTTCCTGCTGGTCTGGATCGGGCAGGGCGTCGGTCTGGCGGTCATGCTCGGCGGCCGCCTGCACCGCGGCACCTCCGGCGCGGCCGGTGAGATCGGCTACCTGCCGGTGCCCGGCGCGGACATCCCGCGCGAGGTCAGCCGGCGTGGCAAGGGCGCGTTCCAGCAGGTCGCCGGGGCCGACGCGGTCCGCAGCGTGGCCCGCGACCACGGCTTCCGCGCGGCGAGCGCCGCCGAGGCGGTCAAGGCCGCCATCACCGCCGGCACCAAGGGCGGCCCGGTGCTCGACGAGATCGCCCGGCGGCTCGCGCTGGGCGTGGCCGCGTCCTGCATCGTGCTCGACCCGCCGCTGGTGGTGCTGGCCGGCGAGGTCGGCGCGGCGGGCGGCACGCCGCTGGCCGAGCGGGTGCAGCACGAGGTCGCCGCGATCAGCCCGGTCGCGCCGCGCGTCGTCGTCACCGGCGTCGCCGACGAGCCGGTGCTCCAGGGCGCCCTGCTCACCGGCCTCGACGCGGTCCGCGACGAGGTCTTCGGCTCCACCGTCGACTGACCCCCGTCCCGGCTGCGGGGCGGTCAGGCCAGGTCGCGGCGGCGGAAGTTGGCGAAGGCCGCGGTGATCAGGGCGGCGGTGAGCGCGGTGACGACGATGCCGCCGGTCACCTGCGTGATCACCAGGTCGCCCGAGCCGTCGTAGCCCTGCCAGTACCGCAGGTCGCCGTTGACGAACGCGGCCAGGTAGCTGGACAGGAAGTAGGGGTCGTACGGCAGCGCCCCGACGATCTCGAAGACGATGCGCGCGCCCGCCTCCCAGATCAGGAAGTACCCGACCACGATGCCGAGCGCCGCGGCGGTGTGCCGGGCCAGCGTGGCCAGCGCGAACGCGCAGCCCGCCGCGGCGATGGACATCGCGACGCCGCGTACGCACATGGTGATCAGATCGCTCCAGAACGCGGGCGGTGCTTCACCGACCCAGCCCGCGCCGACCGCGATCAGGTAGAACGTGCCCACGTAGAGCACCGTGAACGCGGCGGCGAACGCGGTGACGCAGGTCAGCACCGCGGCGAGCTTGGCGCCGAGCACCGCCGAGCGTTGCGGCCGCCACAGCAGCAGGTTGGTGATGCCGCCGCTGCCCATCTCGGCGCCGACGAACGACGCGGCCAGCACGAATCCGAAGAAGCTGAGGTACACGACGAGGAAGACGGCCAGGCCGCGGATCTCGTGGGTGAAGACGAAGACGCCCCAGAGGAAGTCCTCCGCCTCGATCTCGTTCGGGTCGCGGGTGCGGCAGTCCTCCGGAAACGCCTGGGCCTCGGCCTCCCCGCTGTCCTTCGCCCGCTCGCAGTTCGCCTGCCACTGCAGCAGGCTGGAGCGCTGCGAGGTGGCGGCGGACTCGGCGTCGGCCCAGGTCTGCGCGGTGGGCTTCTGGGAGCTGGCCAGCACGGTGGCGACCGTGATCCCGAAGACGGCGACCATGCCGATCAGCATGATGTGGCTGAA
Source organism: Catellatospora sp. NPDC049609 (assembly GCF_040675365.1). Lineage (NCBI taxonomy): Bacteria > Bacillati > Actinomycetota > Actinomycetes > Micromonosporales > Micromonosporaceae > Catellatospora > Catellatospora sp. NPDC049609. The sequence goes on from NZ_JBFAOU010000114.1 coordinate 3,925, forward strand.
CCGGCGGGCCAGCAGGCGGCTCAGCTCGGCGCGGAACAGGTTCACACCGCCTCCTTCACATCCAGGTCGATGACGCCGCCGTCGGAGGCGACGCGGTGGGCGGGCACGCCGATCTGCGGCGGGTCGACCGGGGACGGCCTGGTGCCGGTCAGATCCAGGAACACGCTCTCCAGGTCGGGCGTGAGCGGGGTGAGCTCGGTGAGCCACAGGCCGTCGCGGCCCAGCGTCTCGCTGATCGCCGCGGGCCCGGCCAGGCCACCGACGACCAGCGCCTCCTCGGCGACGCGCACCGTCGCGCCGGCGGCCCGCAGCAGGGCGGCGGCGCGTGCCGGCTCCGCCACCCGGACCAGGTGCTCGCCGGTGTCGTGCCCGGCCAGCACCACGGACACCGGCCCGTGCGTGACCCGGCGGCCCCGGTCGATGATGGTCACCGAGTCGCAGACCTGCTCGATCTCCGACAGCAGGTGGCTGGAGAGCAGCACGGTCACCCCGCCGGCGGCGAGGTCGCCGATGAGCGTGCGCATGGCGTGGATGCCGGACGGGTCCAGCCCGTTGGCCGGCTCGTCGAGGATGAGCAGCTCCGGGTGCTTGAGCAGGGCGGACGCCACCGCCAGGCGCTGGCGCATGCCCAGCGAGTACGCCTTGACCGGCTCGTCGGCGCGGTCGCGCAGGCCGACCGTGGTCAGCACCTCGTCGACCCGGGCGGCCGGGATGCCGCCCGCGGTGGCCAGCAGGCGCAGCGTTTTGCGGCCCGTGAACGGGCTGAAGAACGCCGGGCTCTCCACGATCGCGCCGACCCGGTGCGCCACCTCGGCGAACCGGGTGCTCGGGACGCCCAGGATCGACATCTCGCCCGCGTCGGCCCGCAGCAGGCCCAGCAGCGTACGCAGCGTGGTGGTCTTGCCCGAGCCGTTGGGCCCGAGGAACCCGTGCACCTGGCCGCGCTCCACCACCATGTCGAACCCGTCGAGCGCGGTGTGCTCCTCGCGCCGCAGGCCGCGGAACGTCTTGTGCAGCCCGCTGATCTCGATCGCCGTGGTCACAGCGCCTCCCCATCGGTCTGTGTCCGCACAACCTATGCGATGACGCGCCGGGTGTGGGGGCGGCCGCCCGGCCGCACTGTGATCTGGCTGGCAGGTCGCCCCCGAGCGGCGGCGGCCGTGATTGGATATCGGCGTGTCAGGACTGCACCGTGTCGCCCATACCGTCCACGAGGTGAACTCCGCCGTCGCTCCCGACGACCCGGACCTGGTCGTCGCCGCCGAAGGTGTCAACGTCGTACGCGACGGCAAGCACCTGCTGCGCGACATCTCCTGGCGGGTGGAGCTGGACGAGCGCTGGGTGGTGCTCGGGCCCAACGGCGCCGGCAAGACCACCCTGCTGCACCTGGCGGCGGGCCGGGCGCACCCCACCAGCGGCACCGTGTTCGTGCTGGGCGAGCGCATCGGCCGGGTCGACATGCAGGAGCTGCGCACCCGGATCGGCCTGTCCACGGCGGCGCTGGCCGAGCGCGTGCCCGCCGACGAGCTGGTCCGCGACGTGGTGGTCACCGCGTCCTGGTCGGTGGTGGGCCGGTTCCGGGAGAGCTACGACGCGATGGACGAGGCGCGCGCCAAGGAGCTGCTGGAGGAGTGGGGCATGGCCGGGCTGGCCGAGCGCCGCTACGGCACCCTGTCCGAGGGCGAGCGCAAGCGCACCCAGATCGCCCGCGCGCTGATGACCGACCCCGAGCTGCTGCTGCTGGACGAGCCCGCGGCCGGGCTCGACCTGGGCGGCCGGGAGGACCTGGTGGCCCGCCTGTCCGAGCTCGCGGCCGACCCGGACGCGCCCGCGCTGGTGCTGGTCACCCACCACGTCGAGGAGATCCCGCCGAGCTTCACGCACGCGCTGCTGCTGCGCGAGGGCGGCATCGTCGCGGCGGGCCCGATCCCGCAGACGGTCACCTCGGAGAACCTGTCGGCCACCTTCGGCCTGCCGCTCGAGGTGACCTCGACCGAGGGCCGCTTCACCGCCCGCGCCCGCTGACCGTCCGGTCGAAGCTCCGTTCCCGCTGGTCCGACCGCTGAGCGGAGCTTCGATCAGGCACCGCCGGGGCGCGGTCGCGCCGATCGCGTGCCGGGGTTGCCTCGACCGGTCACGATCGTAGGTATGCGCACGCTCCTGAACATCCTGTGGTTCATCTTCGGCAGCGGCTTCCTGCTGGCCCTGGCGTACGGCCTGGCCGGGATCATCTGCTTCGTCCTGGTGGTGACGATCCCGTTCGGCGTCGCCTCGTTCCGGCTGGCGCGCTACGCGCTGTGGCCGTTCGGGTACACGATCGTGGAGAAGCCGAGCGCGGGCCTCGCCTCGACGCTGGCGAACGTGATCTGGCTGATCGTCGCGGGCTGGTGGCTGGCGCTGCTGCACATCACCGCCGGCATCGCGCTGTGCATCACCCTGATCGGCATCCCGTTCGGCATCGCCAACTTCAAGCTGGTGCCGGCGGCGCTGTGGCCGCTCGGCCGCGAGATCGTCGAGACGGCCTGAGTCACTGCTGCTCCATGGCCCGCTGGATCGAGCGGTAGATCCGGCCGAAGCGCGACTCGTCGGCGACGCGCAGCAGGAGCAGCTCGCGGCCGCGCCATACCGCCCAGATCTCGTGCATGGCGATGCCCTGGTCGTAGCTGTGGTCGAGCCGGTGCAGGGTCCACTCCAGCGCCGGCCCGGCCAGGCCCACCAGCAGCACCACGACCGCCAGCGGCACCAGCACCCTGCCCGCCGCGCCGGGGTCGCCGACCGCGCCCGCGATCAGGTAGACCACGCCGAGCAGGGCGAGCACCGCGCCGACCACGACTCCGGCGTTCAGCGCGCCGCGGCCGGCGAGCCGGCGCACCGCCCGCGGATCGGCCGTGATCTCGCGGTGCCAGACGTACTCCAGATCCTCGAGGCGGAAGACCCGGTCGTGGATGTGGATCGCGGTGGAGGTCACCTCCACGGCGGGATCGCGGTAATAGACGATCATCGCAGCCTCCGGCCCTCACCGTAGGCGATGGACGCAAGGCACATAAGCTCCTCATATCGGCACTCGATGAGGAGGCAGTGGTGGGCGAGTTCGTCAACGTGGAAGTCGACGGCGGCATCGGCACGATCCGGTTGGAACGGCCGCCCATGAACGCGCTCAACGTGCAGGTCCAGGAGGAGCTGCGGGCCGCCGCCCAGGCGGTCACCGCCGACGGCCGCATCGCCGCCGTCGTCGTCTACGGCGGACCCAAGGTCTTCGCGGCGGGCGCCGACATCAAGGAGATGGCGGAGATGTCGTACGTGGACATGGCCGCCCGCGCCGGTGCGCTGAGCAGCGCCTTCGACGCCATCGCGCGCATCCCCAAGCCCGTCGTCGCCGCGATCACCGGGTACGCCCTCGGCGGCGGCTGCGAGCTGGCGCTGGCCTGCGACTGGCGGGTCGTCGCGGAGGACGCGAAGCTGGGCCAGCCCGAGATCAAGCTGGGCGTCATCCCCGGCGCGGGCGGCACGCAGCGCCTGGCGCGGCTGGTCGGCCCGGCCAAGGCCAAGGACATCATCTTCTCCGGCCGGATGGTCGACGCCGCCGAGGCGCTGGCGATCGGGCTGGCCGACCGGGTGTGCGCCGCCGACATGGTGTACGACCAGGCCAAGGCGCTGGTCGCGGAGTACGTGAACGGCCCGGCGCAGGCCCTGCGCGCGGCCAAGCAGGCGATCGACGGCGGCCTCGACCGCGACCTGGCGTCCGGGCTGGCCTGGGAGTCGCAGCTGTTCGCGGCGCTGTTCGCCACCGAGGACCGGCGCGAGGGCATGACCGCGTTCGTGGAGCGCCGCAAGCCCAAGTTCATCGGCCGCTGACGCCGGCAGGCTCGCCGGGCGGGTTTTGTGAGTCCTCTTCATCTTTTCCGGCGTGCTGGGTAGGCTCCCCGCACACGAAGGGACATGGGCATGGCTGAGGCATCGGACAACGTCGTCGCCGGGCACGGCGGTCAGCTCGCGCTGGCCGCGCTGCGCGCCGCGGGCGTACGCGAGCTGTTCACCCTCTCGGGTGGACACGTCTTCCCGCTCTACGACGCGGCGCACCAGGAAGGCTTCCCGCTCTACGACGTGCGGCACGAGCAGACCGCCGTGTTCGCCGCCGAGGCGGTGGCCAAGCTGCAGCGGCGGCCGGGCGTCGCGGTGCTCACCGCCGGCCCCGGCGTAACCAACGGCGTCTCCGGCCTGACCAGCGCCTTCTTCAACGCGGCGCCGGTGTTGGTGCTGGGCGGGCGGGCCCCGCAGTTCCGCTGGGGCTCGGGGTCGCTGCAGGAGATCGACCACCTGCCCATCGTCGCCCCGGTGACCAAGCACGCCGCGACGGTCGGCGCGACCGACGACATCGCCGCGGCGGTGACCACCGCGCTGGAGCACGCGCTGGCCCCGCACCGCGGACCGTCCTTCCTGGACCTGCCGCTGGAGGTCATCTTCAGCACCGGCGAGGGCAAGGCCGTCGCCCCCGCCGTGCCGGTGCTCGCCCCCGACCCGGACGAGGTCGAGCGGGCCGCGCGCCTCATCGCCGGCGCCGCCCGCCCCGTCATCATCGCCGGCTCCGACGTGTACGGCGGCGACGCCACCGACGCGCTGCGGGCCGCCGCCGAGGCGCTGACCGTCCCCGTCTTCGCCAACGGCATGGGCCGCGGCTCGCTGCCGCCGAGCCACCCGCTGGCCTTCGCCAAGGCCCGCCGCAAGGCCCTGGACGCCGCCGACGTGGTGGTCGTGGTGGGCACCCCGCTGGACTTCCGCCTCGGCTTCGGCGACTTCGGCGCCGCCCAGGTGGTGCACGTCGTCGACGCGCCGAGCCAGCGCGCCGCGCATGTGAGCGTCGCCGTCTCGCCCGCCGGCGACCTGCGCGCCATCCTGACCGGCTTCGCCGACTACACCGGCGACCGCACCGACCACGCCGACTGGGTCGCCACGCTGCGCCAGGCCGAGCAGGCCCAGGCCGCCAAGCACGAGCTGGAGATGCAGGCCGACACCGAGCTGATCAAGCCGGCCCGCGTGTACGGCGAGCTGCGCAAGATCCTCGCGCCCGACGCGGTCACCATCGGCGACGGCGGCGACTTCGTCTCGTACGCCGGCCGCTACCTGGAGCCCTCGGTCCCCGGCAGCTGGCTCGACCCCGGCCCCTACGGCTGCCTGGGCACCGGCATGGGCTACGCCATGGGCGCCCGCGTCACCTACCCCGACCGCCAGATCTGCGTCCTCATGGGCGACGGCGCGGCAGGCTTCTCCCTCATGGACGTCGAGTCCCTGGCCCGCCAGCACCTGCCCGTCGTCATGGTCGTCGGCAACAACGGCATCTGGGGCCTCGAAAAGCACCCCATGCGCGCCATGTACGGCTACGACGTGGCCGCCGACCTTCAACCCGAACTCCGCTACGACGACGTCGTCAAGGCCCTCGGCGGCGGCGGCGAGACCGTCACCAGGGCCGCCGACCTCCCCGCCGCCCTCACCCGCGCCTTCTCGGCAGGCGTCCCCTACCTCGTCAACGTCATCACCGACCCCGCCGACGCCTACCCCCGCTCCGCCAACCTCGCCTGACCCGAACCGCACCGCACCTCGCCACCCCAAGATCGCGTTGATCTTGCGTGAACCGTGGGGATGACACGCCTTAACCGGGCATATCCCTAACACTTCGCGCAAGATCGACGCGATCTTGGAGCGGGTGGGGTGGGGCGGGGCGTGTCAGCGGTGTGTCAGTCGGGGTCAGGGGGGTATCAGGGCGGCTCGGCAGGGTGTCGGGCATGACGAATGCCATCACCGCCGAGGGGCTGGTCAAGAGGTTCGGTGGGACCACTGCCCTGAACGGCGTGGATCTCGCGGTGCGCGCCGGCGCCGTGCTGGGGGTGCTCGGCCCGAACGGAGCCGGCAAGACGACCACCGTACGCATCCTCGCCACCCTGCTGCGTCCCGACGCCGGCCAGGCCCGGGTCGCCGGGTTCGACGTGGTGCGCGACGCGCACCGGGTCCGCTCCGCGATCGGCCTGACCGGCCAGTACGCCTCGGTCGACGAGACCCTCACCGGCACCGAGAACCTCCTGCTCATCGGCCGCCTGCTCGGCATGTCCCGCCGCGACGCCAAGGCCCGCGCGGCCGAGCTGCTGGGCCGCTTCCGCCTCGACGAGGCCGCCGGCCGCGCCGCCAAGACCTACTCCGGTGGTATGCGCCGGCGCCTGGACCTGGCCGCGAGCCTGGTCGGCCGCCCGCGCGTGCTGTACCTCGACGAGCCCACCACCGGGCTGGACCCGCGGGCCCGCAACGAGATGTGGGACATCGTGCGCGACCTGGTCGCCGACGGGGTGACCGTGCTGCTGACCACGCAGTATCTGGAGGAGGCGGACCAGCTCGCGGACGAGATCGTGGTGATCGACCACGGCCGGGTCATCGCGGGCGGGACACCCGCCGAGCTGAAGGCGCGTACCGGCGCGCAGACCCTGGTCGTGCGCCCGGCCCGCCGCGACGACCTCGAGATCGTGCGGGCGGTGCTCGCCGACCTGGCGCCCGCCGCCCCGGAGCTGTCCGAGCACGAGGTCGTCGCGCAGGTGACCGATCCCGCCGTGCTGCCCGCCGTGGTGCGCCGCCTCGACGACGCCGAGGTCGTCGTCGCCGAGCTGGCGCTGCGCGGCTCCACCCTGGACGAGGTGTTCCTCGCCCTCACCGGCCACCGTGCCGAGATCACCGAGGAGGTCGCCGTATGAGCGAGCAGATCACCAGCACCGGGCGTGGCGGGGTGACGGCATGACGACGCTGCACCCCACGGCACGGGTGAGCCCGCTGGCCGGGCTGCGCCACACGATGACCCTGGCCTGGCGCAGCCTGGTGCAGGTCAAGCACAACCCGTTCGAGATCCTGGACCTCAGCATCCAGCCGATCATGTTCCTGCTGCTGTTCACGTACGTCTTCGGCGGGGCGATCTCCGGCGACACCGGCGACTACCTGCAGTTCGCGCTGCCCGGCGTCATCGTGCAGAACACGATCTTCGCCACGATGAACATCGGCGTGATGCTCAACAGCGACCTGACCAAGGGCGTCTTCGACCGGCTGCGCGCGCTGCCGATCGCGCGCTGGGCGCCGCTGGCCGGCCGGATCGTCGCCGACACCGTCAAGCAGGCCTGGTCGGTGGCGCTGCTGCTGGTCCTGGGCCTGGTGATGGGCTTCCAGGTGGGTACGGGCGTGGCCGGGGTGCTCGGCGCGTTCGGCCTGATGCTGGCGTTCTGCCTGGGCATCGCGTGGCTCGCGGTGCTGGTCGGGGTGAGCGTGAGCGAGCCGGACAAGGTGCAGATCTTCAGTTTCGCGGTGATGTTCCCGCTGACCTTCACCAGCAACGTGTTCGCCCCGACCGAGACCATGCCCGGCTGGCTGCAGGTGTGGGTGAAGGCGAACCCGGTGACGGTGCTCGCCGACGCCGTACGCGGCCTGCTGACCGGCCCGGTGCAGTCCGGCCCGGTGCTGGCCTCACTGGCCTGGGCGGTCGGTTTGATGCTGGTCTTCGCCCCGCTCGCGGTCTGGCGCTTCAAGAAGCGCGTCTGACAGCGAGCCGGGGACCGGGACCGCTGGGCATGATCGGTGTTCCGTGTCAGAAAGTGCGGTCTGACCGCAGATCGTGGCACGAAACAGCGATCATGCCCCAGCGGCCACGATCGCGGCCGCGGCGGGTCAGGGGGTGCCGGCGGCGAGGGCGCGGACGCCGCGCAGGTCGGTGGCCTGGCCGAGGCGGTATGCGGCCGAGAAGGCCTCGTCGCCGAGCGCGGACCGGGCCGCCTGCTCGACCACCGGCAGGTCGATCAGGGAGCGGTCCACCGCCCCGTTCACCGCGGCCGCCGCGCCGAGCAGCCGGGCGGCCAGTGCCGGGTCCTGCTCGCGCAGGGCGAGGTCGGCCCGGCCCACCAGCACGTGGCCGACGATGGGGGAGTCCACCGCGGACAGCGCGTGCTCCAGCGCCTGGGTGTGGTGGTCGCGGGCCGCGGCCAGGTCGCCGCGCTCGCCCGCGAGCAGGCCGTGCTCGGTGGCGAGCACGGCCCGGAACTGCGGCGCCACGGTGACCCCCCGGATCAGCTCCGCGGCCCGGTCCGCGCGGCGCAGCGCCCGGTCCAGATCGCCGTCGAGCCGGTGCAGGTTGCTCCAGGCGTACTCGATGCCGGCCAGGGCCACCGGCACGCCGTGCGAGGTGGCCAGCCGCTGCGCCTCGGCGAGCACGGGCACCGCCTCGTCACGCCGGCCGTCCATCCACAGCGCATGGAACAGCCGCATGTGCAGCTGGATCATGTCCTCGGTGGCGCCGAGGGTGCGCAGCAGCTCGATCGCCTCCCGCGCGGACGCCGCCGCGCGGGCGTACTCGCCGCGCTGGTTGTCCAGGGTGGACAGCGCCTCCAGGACCAGCGCCATGCCCCAGCCGTCGCCGAGGCTCCGGTAGCCGTCCAGGGCGGCGAGGAAGTCCACCACCGCCTCGGCGTGCGACTGGCCCAGGTTCAGCGCGGCGTGGGCGTGGAAGGCGCGCGCGGTGGCCGCCACCCACGGGTCCGGGTGCGTGAACAGCGCCGCGAACCCGGGCAGCGTGCCGTCGGCGCCGTACGCGCCGGCCAGGTCGATCGCGTGCATCAGCCGGCTCACCGGCGCGACGATCGCCAGCAGCGGATGCGCGTCCGGGTCGTGGGCGGCCAGCGCCACCGCCCGGTCGTACAACGCCCCGACCTGCTCCCGCTCGCCGCCCGCGTCGCCGAGGTTGAGCGCGCCCGTCGCGCACGCCACCGCGACCGTGGCCTCCGGCAGGACCGCGGTCGGCACGGCGGGCAGGTCCAGCGACTCGGCGGTGAGCTGGCCGCCCTCGGCGCGGTACCCGGACAGCCACCAGTACCAGCCCAGCGCGGCGCAGAAGCGCACCGCCGTCACCGTGTCCCGGGCGTGCACGGCCCGGCGCAGCGCCGCCAGCAGGTTGTCGTGGTCGGCGCCGAGCCGCCGCCGCCAGACCAGCTGCCCGGCGCGGCGCAGGTGCGGCTCGGCCGTCTCGGCCAGCGCCAGGAAGTACGCGCTGTGCGCGCGCACCGCGGCGCCGTGCTCGGCGGCCTCGTCGAGCCGGGTCACGCCGTACTCCCGGATGGTCTCCAGCATCCCGTAGCGGTCGCCGGACAGGCGCAGGATCGACTTGTCGGCCAGCGCACCGAGCAGGTCCAGCACGTCCTCGGCGGGCACGTCCGCCCCGGCGCAGACCGCCTCGGCGGCCTCGACCGTCGCGCCGCCCGCGAACACCGACAGCCGCCGCCACACCGCCCGCTCGGCGGGGGTGAGCAGGTCCCAGCTCCAGTCGACCACGGCCCGCAGCGTCTGGTGCCGGGGCAGCGCCGTGCGGCTGCCGCCGGTGAGCAGGCGGAACCGGTCGCCCAGCCGGTCGGCGAGCAGCTCCGGCGGGAGCGTACGCAACCTCGCGGCGGCCAGCTCGATCGCCAGCGGCACCCCGTCCAGCGCCCGGCACAGCCGCACCATCGCGGGCGCGTTGGCGTCGTCCAGCGCGAACCCGGGCCGCCCGGCCGCAGCGCGTTCGGTGAGCAGCCGCATCCCCGCGTACCCGGCGGCCTCCCGCGCGTCGGCGTCCGCGGGCGGCACGGCCAGCGGCGCGACCGGCAGCAGCGCCTCACCCGTCAGCCCGAGCGGCTCGCGGCTGGTGGCCAGCACGCGCAGCCGGGGGCAGGCCGCGAGCAGCGCCCCCGCCAGGTGCGCGACGGCGTCGATCAGGTGCTCGCAGTTGTCCAGGACGATCAGGACGGCCCGGTGCGCCAGAGCCTGGGCCAGCCGCGCGGTCGCGTCCAGCGGCGCCCGCCCGGCCTGCCCGCGCCCGCCCGGCGGCAGCAGCTGCTCGCGCAGGCCCACCGCGAGCGCGACGGCGTACGGCACCTCGTCCGGCTCGGTCACCGGGGCCAGCTCGACCAGCGCCACGCCGTCGGGCAGCCGGGCGGCGCGGGCGGCCTCGATCGCCAGGCGCGTCTTGCCGGTGCCGCCGGGCCCGGTCAGCGTGACCAGCCGGTGCGCGCCGACCGCCGCGAGCACGTCGGCGAGCTCGCCCTCCCGCCCGATGAACGAGGTCAGCGGCTCAGGGATCGCCGGCAGCCCGGCCGGTCCGCCGAGAGGCGCCACACCACCGGCAGCCGCGCCTGCGGAGCCTGTACCCCCGAGAGTCGCCGCGCCTGCGGAGCCTGCGCCACTGGGAGCCGCCACGCCTGCGGAACCTGCGCCGGCGGTCGCCGCGCCGTTGGCAGCCGCGCCTGCGGGACCCGCGCCACCGGAAGCGGTCGCGGTTGCGGACTTCGCCCGGTCGCCGGGCGCCGAGGGGGCGGCGGGGGAGTCTCGCAACAAGGTCAGGTGCAGCGCGTTCAGTTCGGGCGACGGGTCGGTGCCGAGGGTGTCGGCGAGCCGGCGGCGGTAGCGGCCGTACGCGGCCAGCGCCTCCGGAGTGCGGCCGCGCGCGTGCAGCGAGCGCATCAGCAGGCGGACCGGCCGCTCGCGCAGCGGGTACGCGGCGGCCAGCTCCTCGGCGTCCTCGACGCAGACCTCGCCCCGGTCGAGCGCGGCCTCGGCCGCCTCCTCCCGGGCGCTCGCGTGCAGCTCCTCCAGCCGGGCCGTCACCGCGCGCGCGAAGTCGGCGTCGGCGACGTCGGCCAGCACCGGTCCCCGCCACAGCGCGAGCGCCTCCTCGGGCGCGCCTGCGCTCAGCAGCCGCTCGAAGTGGTGCAGGTCCACCGCATCCGGCGGCAGGGCCAGCCGGTATCCGGCCGGGTGCGGCTCGACGGCCAGCCCCGGCACCGCCCGGCGCAGCCGCGACACCAGCGCCTGCAGCGCGTTGGCGGCGTTGGCGGGCGGCTCGTCGACCCACACCGCGTCGACCAGCGAGGAGTGCGTGACCACCCGTCCGGGCTCCAGCGCCAGCCGGATCAGCAGCGTACGCAGCCGCATGCCGGGCACGTCGACGGCAGTCCCATCGTCGCCGCGTACCTCGAGCGGCCCCAGCAGCGCGATCCTCACCGTCCGATTCTGCCTGGCCGCCGTCCGGCCCGGCGGGCGGGAACACGGTCGGCGCGCGTCGCCGCGACAATGAGCGGATGGGTGAGGGCACGGCGCTTCCCGGGGGCGCGGTCAGCGGGGTGGTGCGGGTCGGTGACACGGTCCGCCGGGTGCCGACGGCCAACACGGCGTACGTGCGCGAGCTGCTCGGTCTGCTGGCCGACCGGGGATGGCCTGGCGCACCCCGCTGGCGGGGCGTCGACGAGCGGGGACGCGAGATGCTCGACTTCGTCGAGGGCCACGTCGCCTGGGAACCGGGCCGACCGGCCGCGCTGCGCACCGAGCAGTGCCTGGCCGCGGTGGCCCGGCTGGTGCGCGAGCTGCACGATCTCACCGCCGGCACCAGGCTGGCGGGCGACCAGGAGGTCGTCTGCCACAACGACCTCGCGCCGAGGAACACCGTCTACCGCGACGGCGGAGCCGGACTGCGACCGGTCGCCTTCATCGACTGGGACGCCGCCGCGCCGGGCGCTCGCATCCACGACGTCGCGCATGTGTGCTGGCAGTATCTCGACCTCGGTCCGACGGTCGAGGACGTGACCGAGGCCGCGCGGCTGATCGGCGTGATCGCGGCGGCGTACGGCCTGGCCGACCGGTCCCGGCTGGTGCCCGCCGTGCTGTGGTGGCAGGACCGGTGCCGCCGCGGCATCGAGGCGGCGGCCGAAGGCGGCGATCCGGCGATGATCCGCCTCTGTGCACGAGGCGTGCCGGACCAGATCCGCGCCGACCACGCATGGACGCGACGCCACGCCGCCGTCCTGTCCGGACAGGACGGGATCTAGAAGAGCCGTCGCCGCATCGACGACGGCTCTTCCAGATCCCATCGGGTGTTATGCGGTGGCCGGTTCCGGCTCCGCGGGCGGAGCGGGGTCGGCCGTTGCAGGGGTGGGACGGGGCGCGGCGACGACGGCGCCGAGGGCCCACGGAATCCACACGATCTCCATCAGCACCCGCAGCAGGGCGGGGGAGACCGGCAGCCACGGGATCATCAGCAGGCCGTGGTCGATCGCACCGAGCAGCGCGAACACCGCCACGATCAGCGTCATCACGCCGAACTTCCGGGCGCGGGTGCCGCGCAGCGCCAGGCCCAGCAGCGCGAAGCCCGCGCCGTAGAGGGCGAGCCCGATCGGGTGCAGCACGCTGCCCATCTCGACGGTGCCGAAGACGCCCACGGTGAGGCCGCCGACGGCCAGCAGCAGGCCGGGCAGCGCCCGCTTCGAGCCGCGCAGGCGGCGGTAGTACAGGCCGATCGCGAGCAGACCGAGCACGACCGCGCCGCCGACCGCCCACTTGACCTCGATGCGCTCGATCCCGTGCGCGGCGTACGCGCCGTACCAGTCGCAGTCGGACGGCAGGTGCTGGGCGCCGCCGTTGAAGCCCGCGCAGGCGTACATCTTCAGCGTCCCGGCGGGTTCGCCCAGGTAGCGGTGGGTGCCCAGGCCGGGCAGGTCGTTCTCGCCGCAGGCGGGCAGGGTGCGGATGTTGGTGCCGGACATGTCGGTCCAGCAGTTGCCGACGCCCTGGCCGTCCCACCAGAAGTTCAGGCCGTTCGGCTTGGCCTCGCCCTTCTCGCTGACGCCCATGACGTTGTCGAGGTAGCGGTTGTGGTGCGAGGTGTCGAACTGCTGGGCGAACTCGGTGTCGTTGCGCACGAAGCCGGGCACGTAGCTGGTCACGAAGCCGGCGTACCGGTTGTCGTAGATGTGGTTGTCGCGCCAGATGTTGTAGTTGCCGCCGGGGTTGACCACACCGGCGCCGACCGGCAGGCCGACCGCCGGGCACACCACGCCCTGCTCGTACCCGCGTTGCTCGAACGGTTTCTTGCAGGTCCCGTCGACGATGTACTGGTAGTAGTCCACGTTGTTGTTCGCGATGATGTTGCGCTCGAACTTCGAGTGGTTCTGCGGCATGCCGGGGTGGTCGGGGAAGGCGCTGTCGGTGGCGATGCCCGCGGTGTTCTCGGTGAACACGCTGTCGTGCACCCACACCGAGTCGCCCGCGGTGCCGGAGTAGCCCAGCGTGTTGTGGTGGCCGTAGCAGCGCTGGATCTCCACGGCGTAGCGCGGCACGTCGTGCCCGCGGTCCTTGTTGATGTTCGACGCGGCGCCGGGGTAGATGGCGGAGTCGCCGTTGCCGTAGCCCTCGCAGTCGGTGTAGAGCCCGTGGTCGACGGCGAAGGTGAGGAAGGCGTACTCGTCGTTCCAGCGGCCGACGGTCCGGTCGAGGACGAAGCCGTCGGTCTCCATCACGTAGAAGGCGTTGAACTGGGCCCGCTGCGCGGACATGTTGCGGAAGTACACGCCGTCGGCGTTGTCGGCCCGGATCGCGTTGAGCTTCTTGTACTGCGCGTCGACCAGCACGTCGAGCGGGCCCGCGCCGGTGCCTTCGAGCTGCAGGCTCTTCTTGCCCAGGATGGCCACCAGGTTGGCCAGGTGCGGGCAGGCGAGCTGCTGGTCCCAGGTGAGCACGGGGTAGCCGTAGATCTTGCCGCGCACCGCGCCGTTCTCCATGGCCGCGCATTCGGGGCTGGGCGGGGCGAGGCTGGGCTCCTCCAGGTACACCCCCGGCAGGATCTTGATGATGGTGCCCGGCAGGTGCGCGGCGTCGACCGCCTGCTGGATGTGCCGGTAGCCGTCCTGCTGGCACTGCTGCCACAGCTGCTCGTTGGCGGCCTTGAGTTCGGCCGGGAAGCCCGCGACGCGGGTGGCGAAGTCGGCCTGGTCGCTCTTGCAGACCAGCAGCGTGGGGCCGGCCGTGCGGTAGACCGGGACGCTGCCGGTGCCGTCGAGCTCTCGGGTGGGTCGCTCCTCGTGGGCCGATGCCGCGGTCGCCGGTCCGAGCACCGCGATCACCGCCACGGCGACGATGCCGAGCAAGCGGGAGTATGCCTTCATGGCGGCGGAGCCTAGAGAAGGTTTCACATTCACGCCAGACCCGCGCCGGGTGACCCCAAGATCATCCGACTTGCCTGGCAAACGGGTGAATCATGGCGACGTATCCGCCCATGTGCCAGGCAAATCGGGTGATCAACGGACGGGTGTCATCTGTCCGGAGGACGTGTCTGGTGCGAATGTGAAAAGTTCTCTAAAGTCTGCGCGTCGGGACTCACCACGCGCTGAGGGGCACCCCCATGACCGAACCGGCCACGCTCGCCGCGACCGACCCCGCGACGCCCGCGCCCACCCCCTTCGCCGAGCCGGTCAAGCCGATCGGCGGCCGCTGGATCAGCCTGTTCGCGCTGGCCTGGCTGGGTGTGTGGATGGCGCAGCTGACCCCGGTGCAGCTGCTGCTGCCGATCCAGGTCGAGGCGCAGCTCAAGGCGGCGGACTGGGTCGACAACGTGGTCGCCTTCGGCGTGGTGTCCGGCATCGCGGGCGCGTTCGCGCTCATCGCGTACCCCCTGACCGGCGCGCTGTCCGACCGCACCGCCTCCCGGCTGGGCCGCCGCCGCCCGTGGATCCTCGGCGGCGCGCTGCTGTTCGCGGCCTCGCTGGTGGTGCTCGGCGCGCAGACCGGGATCGTCGGGATCGGCGTGTGGTGGACGCTCACCCTGATCGGGTTCTGCGTGCTCACCGCGGCGCTCACCGCCACCATCTCCGACCAGGTCCCGGTGGGCCAGCGCGGTTACGTCTCCGGCTGGATCTCCGCCCCGCAGGCGGTCGGCACCATCCTCGGCATCGTGCTGGTCACCGCGCTGGCGCTGAGCCAGTTCATCGGGTACGCCCTGATGGCGGCGCTGCTGGTAGTGCTGGTGCTGCCGTTCCTGCTCGGCGTGCCCGACGAGGTGCTGCCCAAGGCGCAGCGGCCCCCGTTCAGCCTGCGCGCGCTCGCCGCCGGTTTCTGGATCAGCCCGCGCCGCTTCCCCGACTTCGGCTGGACGCTGCTCAGCCGGATCCTGGTCAACGTCGGCAACGCGCTGGGCACGACCCTGCTGCTGTACTTCCTGATGTACCAGGTGAAGGTGCCCAACGCCGAGGACACGCTGCTCGTCCTGACCCTGATCTACATGCTGTTCGTGGTGCTGGCGGCGCTGTTCCTGGGCCGGCTGTCCGACCGCCTCGGCCGCCGCAAGGTGTTCGTGCTGGTGTCGTCGGCGCTGCAGGGCACCGCCGCGCTGCTGCTGGCGTTCTGGCCGAACCTGACCGTGGCCACGGTCGGCGCGGGCCTGCTGGGCCTGGGCTACGGCTGCTTCCTGTCGGTGGACCAGGCGCTGGCCACGCAGGTGCTGCCCGACCCGGCCGCGCGCGGCAAGGACCTGGGCATCATGAACATCGCCACCGCCGTGCCGCAGGCGCTGGCGCCGCTGCTGGGGGCGTACATCGTCGCGCAGTGGGGCGGGTTCGGCACG
The DNA here is from genome assembly GCF_040675365.1 of Catellatospora sp. NPDC049609. Classification (NCBI taxonomy): domain Bacteria; kingdom Bacillati; phylum Actinomycetota; class Actinomycetes; order Micromonosporales; family Micromonosporaceae; genus Catellatospora; species Catellatospora sp. NPDC049609. The sequence continues at coordinate 19,361 of NZ_JBFAOU010000114.1, forward strand.
CTCTACCTCGCCGCAGGCATCACCTCGGTGGTCGGTGCGCTCGTTGTGCTGCCGGTGAAGGGGGTGCGCTGATGGATCTGAAGCTGCATGAGCAGGGGGCGGGCGCCCGGCCCTGGGCGGACCCGGCGGCGTACTGGCCGGCCATGGACGCGGCCACCGCCGCGCTGGACCCGGTGTTCGGCGTGCTGAACCTGGCCGCCCTGTCGCACAACGCGCACGACATGGCCCGGCGGGCAAACGGCGTGCCGATCCGCGTCGCCAGCAAGTCGGTGCGGGTGCGGGCGGTGCTGGACGCGGTGCTGGCGCTGCCGGGCTACCACGGGGTGCTGGCGTACACGCTGGCCGAGGCGCTGTGGCTGGCCGAGACGATCGACGACGTCGTGGTCGGCTACCCGAGCGCCGACCGGGGCGCGATCGCGCGGCTGGCCGCCTCGCCCGAACTGGCCGGGCGCGTCACCATCATGATCGATTCGGTGGACCACCTGGACCTGGTGGACTCGGTGGTCGCGCCGGCGGCGCGCGAGCCGATCCGGGTCGCCATCGAGCTGGACTCGTCGTTCCGGTCCCGGCTGCTCGGGCACGTCGGCGTGTGGCGCTCCCCGGTGCACCGGGCCGAGCAGGCTCGCGCGCTGGCCGAGGCCGTCGTCGGCCGCCGCGGCTTCCGGCTGGTCGGGATGATGGGGTACGAGGCGCAGATCGCGGGACTGGGCAACGCCCCTCAGGGCAGCCCGGTGCGCGGCGCGCTGGTGCGCGCGATCCAGCGCTCCTCCATGGCCGAGCTGCGCGAGCGCCGCGCGGCGGCCGTCGCGGCGGTGTCGGAGCTGGCGCCGCTGGAGTTCGTCAACGGCGGGGGCACCGGCAGCCTGGAGGCGACCGGCGCGGACGGCTCGGTCACCGAGGTCGCGGCCGGGTCGGGCCTGTTCGGCCCGCACCTGTTCGACAACTACGCCCACTTCACCCCGGCGCCCGCGGCGGCGTTCGCGCTGCCGGTGGTGCGCCGCCCCGCCCCGGACCGGGTGACCCTGCTCGGCGGCGGCTGGATCGCCTCCGGCCCGCCCGGCGCCGACCGCCAGCCCCGGGTCGTGTGGCCCGAAGGGCTGCGTATGGTGCCCCGGGAGATGGCCGGCGAGGTGCAGACGCCGGTCGTCGGCAAGGCCGCGGCCGGGCTGCGCCTGGGCGACCGGGTGTGGCTGCGGCACACGAAGGCGGGCGAGCTGTCCGAGCACCTGGACGAGCTGCACGTGATCGACGGAGATGCGGTGGCGGGTGCGGTGGCCACGTATCGCGGCGAAGGAAAGGTTTTTCTGTGAGCAGCGCGGTGTGGCGGAACTGGAGTCGGATCGAGAGCGTGACCCCGGTGCGGGTCGCGTATCCGGCGAGCCCGGACGAGGTGGTGCAGGCGATCGCCGCCGCGCGCGCCGACGGGCTGCGGGTCAAGCCGATCGGCGCCGGGCACAGCTTCACCGGCATCGCCGTGGCCCCCGGCGTGCAGCTCGACCTGCGTAACCTGCAGGGTGTGCTGGCCGTGGACGCCCAGCGGCAGCGGGTGAAGCTCGCCGCGGGCACCCACCTCTACCGGCTGCCCGAGCTGCTCGGGCCGTACGGGCTGGCGCTGCAGAACATGGGCGACATCGACGCGCAGACCATCGCGGGCGCGACGTCGACCGGCACGCACGGCACCGGGCACGCGTTCGGCGGCCTGGCCACGCAGATCGTCGCGCTGACCCTGGCCACCGCCGACGGCCGGATCCTGGAGATCTCCGAGAACAGCAACCCGGAGCTGCTCGACGCGGCCCGGCTGGGGCTGGGCGCGCTGGGTGTGCTGCTCGACATCACGGTGCAGTGCGTGCCCGCGTACAAGCTGCGGGCGGTGGAGAAGCCGGAGCCGCTGGACGAGGTGCTGGCGCAGTGGGAGCAGCGGGCGCTGTCGGCCGACCACTTCGAGTTCTACTGGTTCCCGCACACCAGGACCGCGCTGACCAAGACGAACACCCGGCTGCCGATGGACGCGCCGAGCGCGCCGCTGGGCGGCTTCCAGCGCTGGGTGGACGACGACCTGATGTCCAACACGGTCTTCAACGGGGTCTGCCACCTCGGCCGCGTGGTGCCGGCGCTGACGCCGCCGATCAACCGGCTGGCCCAGCGGCTCACCAACAACCGCGAGTTCACCGACGTCTCCACCTCGGTCTTCACCACCAAGCGCGAGGTCCGCTTCCGGGAGATGGAGTACGCGCTGCCCCGCGAGGAGGTGCCGGACGTGCTGCGGGCGCTGGACCGCCTGATCGAGCAGAACGGCTGGCGCATCTCGTTCCCGGTCGAGGTGCGGGTGGCCGCGCCGGACGACATCTGGCTGTCCACGGCGCACGGGCGCGACAGCGGGTACATCGCGATCCACCGGTTCTTCAAGGAGGACCCGCACACCTACTTCCGCCTGGCCGAGCAGATCTTCCGGGCGCACGGCGGCCGGCCGCACTGGGGCAAGATGCACTACCAGGACGCGAGCACGCTGGCCGGGTCGTACCCGCGCTTCGGCGACTTCCTGGCGGTGCGCGACAAGCTCGACCCGGAGCGGGTGTTCGCCAACGACTACCTGGACCGGGTGCTCGGCTCGTGAGGCTGCCGAGGGACTTCCAGCTCGGGGTGGCCACGGCGGCGTACCAGATCGAGGGCGCGGTGGCCGAGGGCGGCCGCGGGGTGTCGGTGTGGGACACCTTCTGCGCCACGCCCGGCAAGGTGCTGGGCGGCGACACCGGCGGGGTCGCCTGCGACCACTACCACCGCTACGAGCAGGACCTTGATCTGGTACGCGAGCTCGGCGCGGACGCGTACCGCTTCTCGATCGCGTGGCCGCGCATCCAGCCGACCGGCTCCGGACCGGCCAACCCGGGCGGTCTGGCCTTCTACGACCGGCTCGTGGACGGCCTGCTGGCGCGCGGGATCGAGCCGGTGGCGACCCTGTTCCACTGGGACACCCCGCAGCCGCTGGAGGACGCGGGCGGCTGGCTGAACCGCGACACGGCGGAGCGCTTCGCCGAGTACGCCGCCCTGGTGGCGGCGCGGCTCGGCGACCGGGTCGGCAAGTGGATCACGATCAACGAGCCGCACTCGGTGACGCTGGCCGGCTACGCCACCGGCGCGCACGCACCGGGCCGGGCGCTGCTGTTCGACGCCCTGCCCGCCGCGCACCACCAGCTGCTCGGGCACGGCCTCGCGGTCCGCGCGCTGCGCGCCGCCGGCGTGGCCGGGCAGCTCGGCATCACCAACGTGCACACCCCCGTGGTGCCCGCCTCGGACCAGCCGGAGGACCAGCTCGCGGCGGCGCTGTACGACCTCATCGCGAACCGGATGTTCGAGGACCCGGTGCTGCTCGGCCGCTATCCCGAGGCGCCGGAGCCGTTCGGGGACATGTTCGGCGTGCTGGCGGAGCTGCCCGCCGACGATCTGGCGGTCATCTCCTCGCCGCTGGACTTCTACGGGGTCAACTACTACTACCCGAGCCGGGTGAGCATGGCCGACCCGGACGCGGCCACCGACCACACGCCCGAGGGCGACTTCGCGCGGGTCGGCGAGCTGCCGTTCGCGTTCGCCGAGATCGAGGGCGCGCCGCGGACCGGATTCGGGTGGCCGGTCAGCCCGGCCGGGCTCGGCGACACCCTCGACGAGCTGTCCGCCCGCTACGGCGACCGGCTGCCGCCGCTCTACATCACCGAGGGCGGCGCCAGCTTCCCGGACGAGGTCGCCGCGGACGGCACCGTGCCGGACCCGCGCCGGGTGGACTACCTGCGCGAGCACCTGGCCGTGGCGCTGGAGCGCCGCGCGGCCGGGCTCGACCTGCGCGGTTACTACGTGTGGAGCCTGCTCGACAACTTCGAGTGGGCGGCGGGCTACAGCCAGCGCTTCGGGCTGGTGCACGTGGACTACCCGACGCAGCGGCGTACGCCCAAGGCGTCCTTCCACTGGCTCGCGGGGCTGCTGCGGCAGCGGGACTAGTCCTCGGGCTTGTCCTGCTTGCGCAGCTCCTCCTCGCGGCGGCGCAGGTCCATCTCCCACTTGCTGAGCAGCTCGCGGTCGGCGTCCTTGCTGTCCTTGGCCTCCTTGGCGAGCTTGCGCAGGAACTCCGGGTCGTCGTCGGGCGCGAGCGCCCGGCCGGGACGCTGCGCCTCCGGGAAGCCGCTGCCCTGCTTCCACACGGGCCGGCGCGGCCCGCTCCGGTGGCTGAGGACGAACCACGCGATCGCGCCGATCGGCGAGAACAGCAGGATGATCAGCACCCATGCCCAGCGCGGCAGCGAGCGCAGCCGGTCCTCCTCCGCGGACAGGCAGCTGACCAGCGCCGCCACGGTGAGGATGATGTCGACGATGAAGAAAACCAACCCGAGTCGAGCCACGGCGTAGACACTAGACCTCAGGCGAGGATGAGCAGTACCCCCAACAGCGCGGTGCCGAGGCACGAGACGGCCACCGCGACGAGCAGCCGGGCGACCCCGACCGGGCGCGGGCTGGCCATGGCCCTGATCCGCCGGTGCGCCAGCGCCAGCAGCGCCAGCCAGCACAGCATGCCCAGGGCCAGCCCGACCGCCCCGGCCGGGTCCAGCCCGCGCTCGAACGCCAGCCGGAACAGCAGCAGCGCGCAGGCCGTCGCCGCCAGCACCGTGCGCCGCCACGCCAGCCGCGTCCGCTCCGGCTGCGCCCCGGGATCTGCCGCCCCGTTCACCGGCCGGGTGCCCGCCGTCGGCGCCACCGGCCGGGTCCGCCGCCGTAATGGCCGCCGCCTGCGGTCCGCCGGCACGCTGCGGCGCGCTTCACCGGGAGCGCCACCAGTCGACGAGCACCTCGGCCAGCAGGGCGAGCGAGCCGAGACCGACCACCACGGCGAGCACCGCCGGGAAGCGGGAGGGCGGCAGCGGGCGGCCGGTGCGCATGGCCATCTCGCAGCGGATCCAGTGGTCGACCGCGCGCAGCGCGCACCCCGCGCCGAGCAGGATCAGGGCGACGCCCAGGACCTTCGTCAGGTGCGGCAGCGCCATCGGCGGCAGGAACTGGGCCACCACCAGCCCACCGCCGATCATGGCCAGGCCGGTGCGGATCCACGCCAGGAAGGTGCGCTCGTTGGCCAGGGAGAAGCGGTAGTCGGGCGTGGTGCCCACCTCGCGCACCTCACGCGGATCAAACCAGTTGCGCACTCTACCCAGCACCTTTCTAGTATCGGGGCGATGACTCCTGAACTTGATCCGGTTGCCCTGCTCCGCGCGTACGACGAGCAGCTACGATCCGAGACCCCCGACCCGCTGCCCGAGGGGACGACCGTCGACCACGACGGCCCCGTGATCCGCATCAGCGGGCTCGACCGGGGCGGGTTCGTCACCTACCGCGACGTCTCCCACCTGCCCGGCCCCGAGCTGGACGCGCTCATCGCCCGCCAGCGCGACTTCTACGCCGCCCGCGGCCAGGAGGTCGAGTGGAAGCTGCGCGGCCACGACCTGCCCGCCGACCTGCCCGACCGCCTGGTCGCGGCGGGCTTCGTGCCGGAGGAGCTGGAGGCGGTGGTCATCGGCCTGGCCGAGCCGCTGGCGAAGCCGCCGGTGCTGCCGGACGGGGTGACGCTGCGGGAGGTCACCGAGCGCGCCGACCTGGAGCGGATCGCGGCGATGGAGGAGGCGGTCTGGCACGCCGACCGCAGCCACCTGGTGTACGGCCTGGCGCGGGAGATCGCCGCCGACCCCGAGGGGATCACCATCGTGGTGGCCGAGGCCGGCGACCTCGTGGTCAGCGCCGGCTGGGTGCGGTACGAGAAGGGCACCGAGTTCGCCGGGCTGTGGGGCGGCTCGACGCTGGAGCAGTGGCGGGGCAAGGGGATCTACAAGGCGCTGGTGGCGCACCGGGCGATCCGCGCGGTCGCGCGCGGCAAGCGGTACCTGCAGGTGGACGCGTCGCCGGACAGCCGCCCGATCCTGGAGCGGCTCGGCATGGTCGTGGTCACCACGACGACGCCGTACATCTGGTCGCCACCGGCCGCCTGACCAGCGTTCCGTGCGCCCGGCCGGCGCGGGCCGACCTGCACACCTTCGTCAAGAAGCTGCCGGTGCTCGACGCCGCCGAGTCCTGGGTGTTCAGCG
>NZ_JBFAOU010000115.1:0-25462 GCF_040675365.1 Catellatospora sp. NPDC049609
CAGCCGTGAGCACAACCCATCGCCCCCCACCCACGACCGGCCGGGCCCGGGCCAACCACTGCCCGGCCATGACGTGTTCCAGGTACGCGACGAGCGGTCCGGCCCCGTCGCAGTGAGCGCGGACACGCCGCCGTCAACCGCGCGTAAAAGATCACCCCGCGGCCGTATGGAAGCCGTCAAGAACCCTCACCAGCGCTTTTTCGTGCAGTTGGATTGACCCGTTCCGCCACCCCGGCTTTCGGTGAGGCGGACTCGATACGGGCAAAACTCCGAAACTAGCTCAAGAGGAGGCACGCGGTGGCCGATCTGGCTTACGTGCTGCTGACGGTGGGTCTGTTCGCAGTGCTCGCTCTCGTCCTGCGGGGAGTGGAGCGGCTGTGACTGCCAATCCGGTCGGCCTGGTGATCGCCTGCGTGCTGGCGGTCTTCCTGGTCTACGCGCTGCTGTTCCCCGAGAAGTTCTGACTCCCGGAAAGAGCTGTCTGACATGACAACGGCAACCGCGGGAGTGCTGTTCATCCTCTCGCTCCTCGTCGCGCTGGCGGTCACGTACCGCTACCTCGGCGACTACCTGTTCGGCGTGGTCGCCGCCGAGCGCCACGGCCGCGTCGAGCGCGGCATCTACCAGGTCCTGCGCGTCGACCCCCACGCCGAGCAGTCCTGGGGCGTGTACGCCCGCAGCGTCCTGGCGTTCTCGCTGGTCTCGATCCTGTTCCTGTACGCCTTCCTGCGCCTGCAGGACAGGTTCTTCAAGGTGCCGGACTTCGCGGCCGGCATCGACGAGCGGGTCGTCCCGCACCTGGCATGGAACACCGCGGTCAGCTTCGTGACCAACACCAACTGGCAGGCGTACTCCGGTGAGTCGACGATGACGCACCTGGTGCAGATGGCCGGGCTGGCGGTGCAGAACTTCGTCTCCGCCGCCGTCGGCATCGCGGTGGCGGTCGCGCTGGTCCGTGGGTTCGCCCGGCGCAGGACCGACCGGCTGGGCAACTTCTGGGTCGACCTGACCCGGATCACGCTGCGCGTCCTGCTGCCCATCGCGGCCGTCGGCGCGGTGCTGCTGATCCTCGGGGGCGTGGTCCAGAGCCTCGGCGACGGCACGATGGTCACTACACTGACCGGCGCCGAGCAGCACCTGACCGGCGGCCCCGTGGCCAGCCAGGAGGTCATCAAGGAGCTGGGCACCAACGGCGGCGGCTTCTACAACGTCAACTCCGCCCACCCGTTCGAGAACCCGACGACGTGGACGAACTGGCTGCAGATCTTCCTGATCTTCTGCATACCGTTCGCGCTGCCCCGGGTGTTCGGCCGGATGGTCGGCGACAACCGGCAGGGCTACGCGATCCTGGCCGTCATGGCGACCATCGCGGTCGCGAGCATCACGCTGACCAACGTCTTCGAGCTGGGCGGCGCGGGCACGGTGCCGCAGGCGGTCGGCGCGGCGATGGAGGGCAAGGACGTCCGGTTCGGCCTGTCGAACTCGGCGACGTTCGCCGCGGCCACGACGCTGACCTCGACCGGCGCGGTCAACTCGTTCCACGACTCGTACACCGCGCTGGGCGGCATGATGCCCATCGTCAACATGATGCTCGGCGAGGTCGCGCCCGGCGGCGTCGGCTCCGGCCTGTACGGCATGCTCATCCTCGCCGTGATCACCGTGTTCGTCGCGGGCCTGATGGTCGGGCGCACCCCCGAGTACGTCGGCAAGAAGATCGGCGCCCGCGAGATCAAGTTCGCGTCGCTGTACTTCCTGATCACTCCCACGCTCGTGCTGATCGGCGTGGCCGCCGCGATGGCGACCGGCAACTGGAGCACCCAGCTCAACGTCGGCCCGCACGGCTTCGCCGAGGTCGTCTACGCGTTCACCTCCGCGGCCAACAACAACGGCTCGGCGTTCGCGGGCATCACCGTCAACACGCCGTGGTGGGACACCGCCACGGGCCTGGCCATGCTGCTCGGCCGGTTCCTGCCGATCGTCTTCGTGCTCGGCCTGGCCGGCTGCCTGGCCCGGCAGAGCCCCGTCCCGGCGTCGGCCGGCACGCTGCCCACCCACAAGCCGCTGTTCATCGGCATGGTCGTCGGTGTCGTGGTGATCCTGGTGGCCCTCACCTTCCTGCCCGCACTCGCGCTCGGCCCGCTGGCCGAGGGCCTGTAAGCGGCCGCGAGAAGACAAGACAAGGACAAGAGATGACTGTCACATCGGTGGCAACCCCGCGCCCGCGGCAGCAGTCGCGCAAGGTCGGCGGCGGGCTGCTGGACCCCCGGCAGCTGTGGAAGTCGCTGCCCGACGCCCTGCGCAAGCTCAACCCGGCGACGCTGTGGCGCAACCCGGTCATGCTGATCGTCGAGGTCGGCGCCGTGTTCACCACCTTCTTGGCGATCCCGCAGCCGTCCTGGTTCGCCTGGGCGATCACGATCTGGCTCTGGCTAACCGTGATCTTCGCGAACCTCGCCGAGGCGGTCGCCGAGGGCCGCGGCAAGGCGCAGGCGGCGACGCTGCGCAACGCCAAGAAGGACACCACGGCCCGCCGCCTGGTCGGCTGGTCCGGGGGCGCCAAGGCGACGCAGTACCGTGAGGAGTCCGTCGCGGCCACCGCTCTCGCGCTGGGCGACGTCGTCGTCGTCGAGGCCGGGCAGGTCATCCCCGGTGACGGCGACGTGGTCGAGGGCATCGCCAGCGTCGACGAGTCGGCCATCACCGGCGAGTCGGCCCCGGTCATCCGCGAGTCCGGCGGAGACCGCAGCGCGGTCACCGGCGGCACGAGGGTGCTGTCCGACCGGATCGTCGTGCGGATCACCCAGAAGCCGGGGGAGAGCTTCATCGACCGGATGATCGCGCTCGTCGAGGGCGCCGACCGGCAGAAGACGCCCAACGAGATCGCGCTCAACATCCTGCTCGCGGCGCTGACCATCATCTTCCTGCTGGCCGTGGTCACGCTGCAGCCGATGGCGATCTACGCGAAGGCCTGGCAGGGCGCCGCCCCGGACACCGCGTCGTTCGGGCCGGCCGGCATCAGCGGCGTCGTGCTGGTCTCGCTGCTGGTCTGCCTCATCCCGACCACCATCGGGGCGCTGCTGTCGGCGATCGGGATCGCCGGCATGGACCGCCTGGTGCAGCGCAACGTACTGGCCATGAGCGGCCGGGCCGTCGAGGCGGCGGGCGACGTCAACACCCTGCTGCTGGACAAGACCGGCACGATCACCCTGGGCAACCGCCAGGCGTGGGAGTTCCTGCCCGCCGCGGGCGTCACCGTCGCGCAGGTCGCCGACGCCGCGCAGCTGTCCAGCCTGGCCGACGAGACGCCCGAGGGCCGCTCGATCGTCGTACTGGCCAAGGAGCAGTTCCACCTGCGGGCCCGCGAGGAGGGCGTCATGCCGCACGCCACCTTCATCCCGTTCACCGCCCAGACCCGCATGTCCGGCGTGGACCTGAACGACGGCGGCACCGACCGGCAGATCCGCAAGGGCGCGGCCTCGGCCGTGATGAAGTGGGTACGCGACAACGGCGGCCACCCCTCCGACGACGTCGGCCCGGCGGTGGACGCCATCTCCGGCCAGGGCGGCACGCCGCTGGTGGTGGCCGAGCTGGTCGCCGGCCGCCCGGCCCGCGCCCTCGGCGTGATCCACCTCAAGGACGTCGTCAAGTCGGGCATGCGCGAGCGGTTCGACGAGATGCGCCGGATGGGCATCCGCACCGTCATGATCACCGGCGACAACCCGCTGACCGCCAAGGCCATCGCCGACGAGGCCGGGGTGGACGGCTTCCTGGCCGAGGCGACCCCGGAGGACAAGCTCGCCCTGATCCGCAAGGAGCAGGAGGGCGGCCGCCTGGTCGCGATGACCGGCGACGGCACCAACGACGCGCCCGCCCTCGCGCAGGCCGACGTCGGGGTGGCCATGAACACCGGCACGTCGGCCGCCAAGGAGGCCGGCAACATGGTGGACCTCGACTCCGACCCCACCAAGCTCATCGAGATCGTCGAGATCGGCAAGCAGCTGCTCATCACCCGCGGGGCGCTGACCACGTTCTCGATCGCCAACGACATCGCGAAGTACTTCGCGATCATCCCGGCGATGTTCGCGGTGGTGTACCCGAGCCTGGACAAGCTGAACATCATGCGGCTGTCCAGCCCGGAGTCCGCCATCCTCAGCGCCGTCGTCTTCAACGCGCTGATCATCATCGCGCTGATCCCGCTGTCGCTGCGCGGCGTGCGCTACACGCCCAGCAGCGCCGGCAAGCTGCTGACCCGCAACCTGTGGGTCTACGGCCTCGGCGGCATCGTCGCTCCCTTCATCGGCATCAAGCTCATCGACATGATCATCTCGCTCATCCCAGGGATCGGCTGACATGCGCATACCCGGTTGGATCTCCCAGCACCTGGCCGCACTGCGGGCCGTACTGCTGTTCACCGTCGTCCTCGGCCTGGCATACCCGCTGGCCATCACCGGCGTCGCGCAGCTCCCAGGACTGCGCGACCGGGCGAACGGCTCCGTGGTCGACGTGAACGGCAAGCCTGTCGGCAGCTCGCTGATCGGGCAGTCGTTCACCGACGCCACAGGCAACCCGGTGCCGAAGTACTTCCAGAGCCGCCCGTCGGCCTCCGGCTACGACCCCGACGCCACGGCCGCGTCCAACCTCGGCCCGGAGAGCATCGAGGACACCCTCGGCGACCCGGCCCTGGACCCGAACTCCGAAGACGGCGACGGCAGCAGGCAGGCGCTGCTCACCCAGGTCTGCGCCCGCAGCAAAGCCGTCGGCGAGCTGGAGGGCGTCAGCGGCGCCCGGCCGTACTGCACCCCCGACGGCGTCGGCGCGGTCCTGCGGGTCTTCTACGCCGACGGCCTGTCCGGCAGGGTCACCCGCGCGGTCAGCGTCAACCAGGCCTGCCCCGCCACCCCGTTCCTCACCACCTACGAAGGTGTGCGCGTGGAGTGCGGCAGGTTCGGCGAGGACTACCGCAAGGGCGTGCTCGTCCCCGTGCGTGGCGACGCGCCCGAGACCTCGGCGGTCCCGGCCGACGCGGTCACCGCCAGCGGCAGCTCGCTGGACCCGCACATCAGCGTCGAGTACGCCAGGTTGCAGGCCGAGCGCGTCGCCGCCGCCCGCAACCTGCCCGTCGAAGCGGTCGACGCCCTGATCGACGAGCACACCACCGGACGGGTCCTCGGGTTCATGGGCGAACCCGGCGTCAACGTCCTGGAACTCAACCTGGCCCTGGACCGCCGGTAGCCGCACCCGCCCCACGACGGGCCGGGCAGCCGGGCGACCTCCCAAGGTCACCCGGCTGCCCGGCCACCCGCGGAGAGGACCGCAGATGTCGCGAGATCGGCTGCGCATCCACCTCGGCCCCGCCCTCGGCGGGCGACCGGGACCAGCGGCGAGGTGTCAGCCGGCGCGGCAGGTGAAGCCGGTGGCCTGGGTGCCGGTGCCGATGAAGCCGAACGTGGTCGAGCCGTTCGGCGCGAGGGTGCCGTTGTGGGCGACGTTGGTCGCCGTCACGGTGCTCCCGGAGGTGGCGAAACTCGCGTTCCAGCCGTTCTGGAGGGTGCCGGTGAAGCCGACCGACCAGCTACGCGTGCCGCCGGTGCCGGCCGTGACCTGCACCTCGGCCTGGTATCCGCCCGGCCACTGGCTGATGATGCGCAGGGTGGCGGTGCATCCGGTGGGAGCCGGGTTGCTGGGCGACGGGCCGGGGTTCGACGGGCTCGGGCCGGGGTTCGACGGGCTCGGGCCGGGGTTGGACGGGCTGGGGCCGGCCGAGCTCGACCTGGACGGCGACGGCTGCGTACCACCGCCGAAGATCACGTCGCTGCAGGCGTAGTACGACTGGTCCAGGTGGCTGGCCTGCCAGATGGTGTAGACGATGTGCCGCCCGGTCCGGTTGCCGGCGTTGACCTGTGCCGTGTAGGTGTTGCTCGGCGCCTGCCTGCCGGTCTGGGTCACCAGTTCCAGCGCGCCCCAGGTCAGCCGCTGGGTGACGGGGTCGAAGCCCTGCCGGGTGATGTACACCTGCAGGTAGTCCGCACCGTGGGCGGACGGGTCGTTGAGCTTGAGCGTGAAGTTGTTCGGCTTGTCGACCGCGTGCCACCGGCCCGGCACGTCCATGGCGGCGTAGCGTCCGCCGACGGTCAGGCCGCCGCTGCACAGCGTCCCGTCCGGGATCGCCCCCTGGTGGTTGCCGGCGAGGTTCTCCCGGAACAGGCCGTTCCAGTTCCACATGGCACCGGGCTCGGCTTGCCACGCCTGCCAGCACATGGGGTCCTGGGTCTGCATGGCCGGATTGGTGTGGTCGCCGCTCCAGCGCAGGTAGCAGCTGTAGGCCCGGGTGGCCGGGTCGGAGACCGCGCCGTGCGCGTCCGCCCCGGACGACACGAGCAGGGCGGCTCCCGCCGTGACGATCGCCGTGACCGTGGTGACCACGGCGACTTGTGCTCTCTTCCAGTTCATCGCGACTCCATTCGCAGGTCGTACCGGGTGGTTGACTGAGTGAGGATCAACGTTGCGCACTGACGAAGCCCACGAGCGTGGCTGTCCACCAGCCGGCCTGGGAGACGGTCGCCGCCAGCACCGCCGCGCCCAGCAGGCGGCGCGACGGCCGGGCGCCGCCGAGGGCGACGAGCCGCTCCTGCACCCGTCCGGCCCACTGGCCGTTCAGCGTCACCGCCAGCACCGCGAGCAGCTTGACGACGGTCAGCGGCGCCGAGGTGTCGGGCGACAGCAGCGCTCCGCTGACCACCAGCACGCCCAGCCCGACCCAGATCGGTGTCTGCACGACGCGAGCCACCGAGACCACCGTCGTCAGGTCCTCGCGGCCGAGCATCCACCTCAGGCCGAACCAGTCCAGGGTCAGCACCGCGCCGAAGCCGAGGACCACTGCCGCCAGGTGTACGAACAGCGCCACCGGGCGGATGTCCGTGCTGGTCGGCACGTGTGGCACGGCGACCACCAGGGCACCCCAGGCGGCCAGCAGGCCCGCCCCGGTCACCGCGGCCGGGACCTTGCGGCGCCGGCGCGACGGGGCGTCCAACACGGACATGCCGATCTCCTCAACTCAGTGTGGGAACGCTCCCATCATTGCACCGCGTCGATGTTTGGCAAGACGGCAACACGTGCGCAACCTGATGGTCACGGCCCGGCGAGCCCGTCCGGGCCGTCGAAGACCCAGCATCGACGGCACTGGACGCCGTCCGGGGGGACACCGGGCAGGTGCGCCCCCTCGTGAAACTTACTCACCGGCGCGCTCTCGTCGCCGACTTCGTGACAGCGGCAACCTACGCGGTGCGCGGCTCCGTCACTTGAAGGAGTCGGTGGGAGGAGCCAGGTGAAAGCCGTTGACGAAGGCGAGTATCGGCAGTTCGCCGGTGCCCGGATGGAACAGTTGCGCCGCACGGCGTTCCTGCTGTGCCGGGACTGGCATCAGGCGGACGACCTGGTGGCGATCACGTTGGGCAAGCTTTACCGCAACTGGGGCAGGGCGCGCCGGGCCGACAACGTCGACGCCTACGTCCGCGGCATACTCATGAACGCCTTCCTGGACGAGCGACGGCGCCCGTGGCGGCGGGAAGAGCCCGCCGAACAGCTGCCGGAGCCTGCCGCGCCGCCGGACATCGACCTGGCCGACACCCGAGCCGACCTGCTGGCCCTGCTCGACAAGCTGGGGCCGGGCAGGCGAGCGGTCGTCGTGCTGCGCTTCTACTGCGACCTGTCGGTGCAGGACACGGCCGCGATCCTCGACATCAGTGAAGGCGCCGTCAAGAGCCAGGCCGCCCGGGGACTGCACACCCTGCGGCTGCTCGCCGACCAGGACCCGGCCACCGACAGGAGGGAGTCGCGGTGAGCTACATCGACCGTTTCGACGAGGCGATCGGCGCCGCGCCCGCGCCGGGTTTCACCATCGACCACATCATCGCCCAGCAGCGGCGCGCCGCCGGGCGGCGCCGGGTGCTGGCCGGCGGACTGGCCGCCGCGGCGGTGGTGGCGGTCAGCGTGGCCGCCGCCGGCGTGGCCCGGTTCGGGCCGGCGCCGGCGCCGACGGCCGCCGCGGGTCCTTCCGGCTGGCGGGAGCTGCCCGGCTCGCCGCTGAGCCCGCGGGTGCAGGCGCTGGGGCTGTGGACCGGAGAGGAGGCGCTGATCATCGGCGGCAGCGACGAACCGTGCCCGCCCAACGCCGACTGCGGCGGGGATCCGTCCCCGCTGACCGACGCCGCCGCGGTGGACCCCGGCACGGGCCGCTGGCGATCGATCGCCGACCTGCCGGTCGCGCTGCGGTGGGCGCAGGGTGTGGTCGTCGGCGGCGTCGCCTACGTCCAGGGTCACACCGTCGACGGCGGGCTGACGATGCTGGCGTACGTGGTCGACGCCGACCGCTGGGAGCCGATGCCGCGACCGGGCGGGGAGGCCGACCTGCACCTGGTTGCGGCCGGTGACCTGCTGGTGGCCGTGCGGGGCAGCCATGAGAACACCCGGGGGCCCGACTACCTATACGACGGTGCACGGCGGCAGTGGCGGGAGCTGCCGGCCTCTCCGCTGGGCGACGGCTTCGACCGGAACATGGCCTGGACGGGGCGGGAGCTGGTCCTGTTCGACCACGAACTGGTGCCCGACCCCGGTGCCCGCAAGCCCGCGCTCACCCGCGCCGCCGTGTTCGATCCGGCGGCCGGCACGTGGCGGCGGCTGCCCGACGCGCCGCAGCTGGCCACCTCCCCGTGGCTCGCCGCAGGCGGGAGGCTGGTCAACCCGCTGCTGGGCGGAGCCGACGGCGGGCAGGTCGGCAACTGGGGCCGCACCTACCCCGACGGCGGGATCCTCGACCCGTCCATCGGCACCTGGTCGGCGCTGCCCAGCCCACCGGTCGCGGCCAGAGTCGGGGGCGGCGCCTACGGCGCGACATCCGCGGTGTACGCGGGCTACCGGGGGCCGGTGCTGGACACCGCGGCGGGCAGCTGGCGGACGGTGGCGCCGCTGCCGGGACGCGAAGCCCATGAGCGCACCGTCGTGGCCGCCGGCAACCGGATGCTGGTCTTCGGCGGCGTACGGTGGCGGGCCGGCTCGGACGCGGAACTGCTCGCCGAGGTGTGGCTCTGGACGCCGGGCACCTGATCGGCCGGTGCGGGCCGGCGATGGCGGTGAAGACGCCGCCGACGCCCTCGGTCCGGGCGGCGGGCCACGTCGTCGGCGACTGCTCCGACGAAGCACCGAGACGCCGGGGTCCGCACCTGCGCGGCCCCCGGCGTCCCACGTGGCGCGTCGAGGCTCAGTCCGCCAGGCTCGTCGCGGCGGCCAGCTCGCGCAGCAGCGTGTCGAGGTTGCCCCGGGCCTCGGCCAGCTCCCGGCCCCGCTGCGCGGCGAGCGCCAGTTCGTCGTCACCGGGAGTCCCGGCCCGCAGCGCCGCCCGCAGCTCGGCCACCTGGCCCTGCCAGCCGGTGCTCTGCGTGCCACCGGCCAGGATCTGCTCGGCGAGCCGCTTCGCCGCACCGTCGGCCTGCAGCTGCAGTTGCGCCCGCTTGTCCCGCAGATGCTGGGATGCGCGCTCCTGCTGCTGCATGTGGACCAGCTCCAGCAGCACCGGCGCCACATCCGCCGCGATCCGCAGCGTGTGGGCGGCGTTCTTCAGCTTGGCCGCGTGTTCGGGGCTGGTGATGCCACCCGGCTTGCGCAGGTAGGAGATCAGCTCGCTGACCCCCTCGTGCTTCTGCAGGCCCGCCAGCTCCTGCGCATACCGCGGGTCGGTGAGCACCCCGTCGATGCCCAGCAGCGACAGCGTCCGGGCGTACGCGTCGGGGTGGATCCGGTCCACCAGCGACTGGTACTCGGTCAAGTGTTGCGGCACGTCGGCGCTGTTGACGCCCAGCCGCAGCTCCTGCAGCTTGTCGGCGAGCAGCAGGCCCTTGGCCACGAACTCGGTGAGCTGGGCGTCGGCGCCGCGGGTGGCGGGGGAGGCGGCGTGCTTGACGAACTGCTCGATGTGCGGGTCTGACTGCCGGCCGCCGATGCCGGCCGCGACCGGGGTCAGCTCGATCTGGGCGCGCCGGGCCAGGGCCACGAGCTTGCTGGTGGACTCCGCGTGCCAGGCCGCGACGGACGAGTCCAGCCGTTCGCTGATCTGCTCGGCCAGTTGCTCGGTCGAGTCCACCCCACCCTGCATGATCACGCTGTGCATCTCGTCGCGGATGTCGTCGCGCAGCCGGCTGGCGGCCGACGCGTCGAGGGCCGCCAGCTCCTCCTCCAGCACCAGCACCCGCGACCGGTCCGCCTCCGCCCGCCGCTGCTGGTCCTGTGCCTGCGCCAGGGCCGCCGTGGCCTGCTCCAGCGCGACCGCGCCGGTCCGGGCCCAGTGCCGGACCTGCGCCGCCGCCCGCAGCCGCCGTGCCTGCCCGCCGGCCAGGGCCGCGCGCAGCGCCTGCACGCCGTCCCACTCCCGGCCCTCGGCGAACGCCGCCGCGCTCGGACTCGGGTTGCGGGCGTGCTGCCCGCCCAGGTCTGCGATCACCGCGATGACCGGTGGCAGCTCGCCTCGGACGCGGCGCTGCAACGCCGTCACGACCGCGGACCGCTTGCGCTCGACCATCGCCCGGAATCCGTCCAGGTCGTCGACCGGGTCGACCCCGGCCATGTCGGCCTTGGCGATGACCACCACCAACGCCCCCGGCGGGAAGAACTCGCCGCCGTACGGCGTGATCGCCGTCCCGTCGACCAGCGCCGCCAGCCGGTCCACGTCGGTGCCCAGCAGCTGGGGGGTGACCGTGACGACCAGCAGGTCCGTCGCGGCCACCGAGGACAGCGCCATCAGGTCGTGCCGCCGCTCGTCGCTGCCCAGCCCCGGGGTGTCCACATAGGTGAAGCCGGCGGACCGGGCCTCGCGGATCTCGTAGGTCTCCCGCGAGGCGCTGACGGTCAGCCACGGGGGGACCGGGCTGCCGTCCTCGACCAGCAGCCGCTTGATCAGGCTCGACTTGCCGGCGCTCCACGGCCCGACCAGGGTGGTCCGCACCGTGTCGGAGTCGGCCACCTGGCGCCATGCGGTGTCGGCGTCGACGACGGTCTGCGACCCGGCAGCGGCCTCGATCGCCGCGCGCAGCCGCTGCACCCAACCCGTACTCATCAGTGCTCTCCTCCAAGTAGCCCGTCGGCCAGAATCCGCGCGTCCTCGTACCGGCTCAACCTCGCGCCGAGCGCCTCGACCTGCTCGGCGTCCGCCCGTAGGCGTTCGGACGTCTCGTCGATCGCCTGTTCGAGCAAACCACCCTGGGTCAACAGCCAGGACAACCCGGAGTGGGCCTCGATCAGTTGCGATACCCAGCGCCGGGCGTCCTCGAACAGCCGGGCTTCGCCCTGCTCGCGCTCGCCCTCGCGGCGTTTGCGGGACCGCGCTGCCAGCAGGTCTTCGGCGGTGGTGGCGAGCAGCGGCACGAACGGTGCGATCCGGATGAACCGCGCGGCGGCCGTGCTGCCCCGGCCGGCGAGCCGGCCGACCGTCTCGAGCTTGGCCAGCCCGGCCACCGCACCGCCGGCCCGGCCCAGCAGCGACGATTCGGTGGCGCGCTGCAGGAACCGGGCCTGCAGGCGCAGGTGCGGGCCGCGCTGATGCGGGATCGCGGCCGCCGGGTCGAAGGCCGCCATGTCCTGGGCCCAGTTCTCCACCTGCCGCTGGGCGTCGGCGGCCCACTCGTCGACGTGGGCCTGGACGTCGGGCCGCTCGTGCAGGCGCAGGATCTGCCGCGCGATGGCGGCCTGCTCCTCCTTGTCGACGGCGGCATCCCACTGGTCGAGGTGGGCGCGGATCGCGCCCGTGATGATCCAGTCGAGCCGGTCGGCGGCCGCCGACCGCAGCGCGGTGGCGTTCTCCTGACGCAGCCGCAGGTCGGCCTGCAGCATGCGCAGGTCGTCCATCTCCTCCTCGAGGGAGGCCTTCGCCGCCTGTGCCGTCTCGGTCAGGCCGCTCAGCCGGGCCACGGCGCTCAGCAGGACCCCGGCGTCCACGGCCGACGGCACCAGCCAGGCATGTGCGGAACGCCAGCCGTCACTGAAGTCCTCGGTGCCGTCCCAATCCGCGGGCTGCCCGGTGCCTGTCACCGGGTCCGGGGCGAGGCTGACCACCTGCACCGAGCTGATCGGCCGGTCGTGCGGGCCCTGGATCCGGTGCAGCTCGCTGAGCAGCTCGGCCTCCTTGCGGCGGCAGCGCCGCACGAACTCCTCCGGCGACTCGACCGGGTCGGCGCCCATCACGTCGGCGTGCCCGATCACGAAGATCACCCGGTCGGCGCGGGGCGGGACGCCGCGCGCCGGATCACCGTTGACGACGGTGGCCAGGTGTGGGGTGGCGGTGAGGTTCGGGCTGAGCACGTACCAGACGAACGCGGCGTCGTGCAGCGCCTCGGCGGTGCCCGGATCGCCCAGCGGCGGGGTGTCGACCAGCGTCACGCCCTCCCAGGGATAGTGGTGCACCCGCGACGTCGGGCCGGTCTGCACCCGCACCGGCGCGCCGGTCAGCGACACCATCCGCCGCACCAGCGCCGTCTTGCCGGTGCCGCGGTCACCGACCACGGCCACCCGGGGCGCCTGCTCGGCGAGCAGCGCGCGCAGCCGCGCCAGTGCCGCCTCGGCGGCCGGATCGGCAGCCGGGTCGTGCCCGTTGACCGTCCAGGTCTGCAGCCACCGCCGCGCCGACCCGGCCGCGACAGGGCGGGCCCGGCGCACCGTCTGCGCCACCCGGGTCGCCGCGACCCGGTGCTCGGGCGGGAAGGGCCGCCCGCCGGACCCGTCGTCGGGCGCGGCGCCGGGCGCCTCGTCGACCCAGTCGTCGCCGAGCCAGACGCGCCGGCCGGGGCGGCCGGTGGCGGCGTACTCCGCCTCGATGGCGGCCACCGCCGCCGACACGGCGTGCCGCCCCTGCCCGGTGGGCCCGATCTCGGCACACGCGCGGGTGAGCAGGTCGGCATGGCGCAGCGCTCGGTGCTCCTGCCGGCGCAGGGACAGCGCCGACCCGACCAGCTCGCTGATCGAGGCGATCACCTGGTCGAAGGCGATGCGCAGCAGCCGGCCCTGCACCTGCTGCGACAGGCGCAGGAAATGCTCGCGCACCGCCAGCCGGGCCTGGGCCAGCGCCGCGGCCCGTGACTCGCGCTTACGGATCAGTCCCTTCTTGCGGAACCGGCGGCCGATGATGTCGCCGGCGATGCCGACCAGGGCCATCGGCGGGAACACCACGGTCCCCGCGGCGGCGATCGCCGTGCCGTACCGCACCACGTTGCCGCCGGTCTGCAGGCCCTTTCCCGCGCTGCCGTCGAAGGACGCGCCGCTCGCCGGCATGCTGATGTGGAGGTCGGCCTCGACCACGTCCAGGCGATGGCGCAGGTGGGTGGTGAACGCCGCCGCTATGGCCTGCACGGCCGCCTCGACCTCGTGCTGCGGGAAGACGGTGTCGGCGAACTCGCCGCCGTCGATGACCCGGTTGCGCTCGAAGGCGTCGGCGACCAGCACCTCGGCCCGGCGCAGCGCGCTGCGCTCCAGCGGTCCGAAGTGGGAGATCATCAGGTTGGTCAGGAACTCGACGACCACCCCGGGCCGGTCCGCGAAGATGCTCCGGCCGCTGCACCGCTGCAGCTCCGCCAGGTCGGCCAGCACCCGCGCGGTCGCCGGCGGCACCGCCTGCGCGCCCGCCGCGTGGTGCAGGTGCCGGGAGTCGCCGAACAGCCACAGCACGTCGGCGATGGCCTGCTCCACCACGCCCGCGCGGGTACGCAGGTCGGCGGCCAGGCCGGTGAGCTCCCGCGCCCCGCCGGAGGCCTGCGACACCAGCTGCCGGGACAGCGAGCCCAGCCGCAGGCCGACCGCGTCGGTGGTGATCGCCCTGGTCATCAGCCTTTCCAGCACGTCGACGTGCGACCACGCCATGAGGTTGGCGACGCCGTAGTCGCGGCGGTGCTTGCGGAAGGTCGCCGCGTCGTAGCCGTCGTAGCTCTCCGGGAGCCGGGCGAACGCGGCCCGCCTGCTGTTGACCGCCACGATGGGCACCTCGGGCAGCCCGATCTCGGCCAGCTGGCCCTGCAGCCACAGCGCCGACTGCGCCACCGCGTCGGACAGCTGGCGGCGAAACGCCGGGTCGGGCACCCGGGGCGGCTGCCGCCACAGTGCGTTCTTGACGTTGAGCACGGCGATCGCCTGCTTGCCGAACTCGGCGACCCACCGCGAGATCTCCGCGAACTCGGTGATCTGGGTGACGGTGTCGTCGAAGCACAGCAGCACCAGGTCGGCGGTGCGTACGGCCGCGCGGGCCCGCTCGTGCAGCTCGCCGGCGTCGACGGTGCGCCCCCAGCCGCCGGTGCCGGGAGTGTCGACCAGCCTGCTGCCCTGCCACAGCAGCGCGCCGACCTCCGTGGTGAAGTCGTTGTCGCCGGGGGAGATGAGCGTGCCGTCGCCGCGGCCCAGTGCGGTGATCAGGGTGCTCTTGCCCGCCCCGGTGCGCCCGAAGAAGACCACGTTGAACGTGTCGATGTCCGCGAGCTGGCCGGTGACCATGGCGCGCAGCGCGGCGGCGGTCCGCGCGGCCACCAGCCCGGCCTCGTCCTGGGCCGCGCCCGCGGACAGGTCCGCGTCCAGCCGGGCCACCAGCTCGCGCAGCCGGGCCGCGACCGGGCGGCTCTGCGCCACCGCCGCGGCGCAGGCGCGCTGGAACTCCGCTCCGCTGTCCGACGCAGATGCTGTGCCAGGGGTCACTGCTGCATCGGTCATGTGGACACCGCCACCACGCTCCATCACACACTCGTCGACGTACCCGGGGCTGAGCGTCCGCAGAGGAGCCGCCCGGTGTCCTATACCCAGTGTCCTCGGCCGGTGCGACAGAGTACGGCGGCCTGTCCGTCAGTACTGAGCGAAGTCCGATCGGTACGTCGGTTCGGGAGGTTGTACGCATGTCGCTACCGGGTGGCCGTGCCCGTATGTCCGTGGTCGAAATCCTGGACGGGTTCCTCAAGGCGCAGCGGGTCGATGTCGCCAGCCTGGTGCCGATCGACGAGGATCTGCAGCTCGTCACCACCAACGACGACTACACGCTCGTGAACGCGTACATCGTCTACGACCCGGCCCACCCGCAGGGCGAGCCGCGCGACCTCAAGGAGCTGCTGGAGACTACCGTCCCGGATCCCTCGCGCACCGACATGATCGTCGCGGACGCGATGTCCGGCTCGGTGCCACGGGTCACGGTGGCGGTGCGGGGCTGCGTCCGGCGCGTCGTCACCATCTCGCAGTTCCTGGACGGGTTCCTGCGCCCGGAGAGCGTCTGCGACGAGCTGACCGGGGCGTCCGGGCGCAACGCCGAACTGCTGAACTCCGAGGACTTCGTCGAGCCGTGGGCCCAGGTCCCGGGTCTGGGTCGCACCCACGCCATCCGGCACCTGTTCAACGGCTGGGCCAAGGCGACCACGCCGCGGCTGTGCATCGTGCTGGCGCCGGCCGGGCACGGTAAGAGCAAGATCACGCACATCCTGGCCAAGCGCATCGCCCAGCACTACGCGCAGGGCGAGGACGCCGTCCGGCCGCCGTTGCCGATCCTCATCTCGTTCGGGCAGTACCGGCGGTCCACGTCGTTCGCCGGGCTCATTCTCGAGGCGCTGGACCGGTTCGGCAACAACCGGCTGACCATCGAGGCGTTCCAGTTCCTCATCTCGCTCGGCCGGGTGCTGTTCATCCTCGACGGGTACGACGAGATGGTCGAGGCCAGCCCGGACACCGCGCGGGACAACATCACCAACTTCGTGCAGCAGGCCGGCCCGGAGAGCCGGATCCTGCTCACCTCGCGGTCGACGTTCTACCGGACCGCCTCCGACGTGGTCGGCCAGGTCGCCGACCCGCTGCTGCCCGAGTCCGACGTGGAGGTCATCGACCTGCTCCCGTTCGACCGGGCCCAGGCGCGGACCTACCTGCGCAAGCGGTTCGGCGACGGCCCGGACCCGTCCCGCTCGCTCGAACGGGCCCAGCAGGTCCTCGACAACGACTACGACCTCGAGGTCCTCGGCAGCCCGATCTTCCTGGCCGAGTTCGCCAACCTGATCGCCAGCGAACAGTTCTCCATCAGCGACATCCGCCGGCGCGGCAGCCTGCAGTTCCTGGTCGGCCGGGCGTTCCAGCGCGAACGGGCGCGCCAGGAGCACGACTTCACCGACGAGCAGCAGCAGCTGTTCCTGGAGGGCATCGCGTTCGACCTGCTGCGCTTCGGCGGCGCGGGGTACGACCGCGAGGAGCTCGAACTGTTCGTCGCCGAAGCGGTCGAGGACGACCTCGCCCGGACCTACTGGGAGAAGCTCGCCAGCCACCACTTCCTGCTGCCCGACGACCGGGGCGGCACCGCCGTGGTCACCATGCGCCACCAGGTGTGGCGGGACTACTTCCAGGGCAGCGCGCTCGCCCGGCTGCTGCGCGAGCGCAACAGCTGGGCCGATGAGCTGCTGACCAGCCGCGACCTGCCCGAAGGCGTGCTGCGCACCGCGGCCGGCCTGCTCAACGAGGAGACGCGCGGCCGGCTGGTCGACCAGGCCGCCGAAGGCGGCGACAAGCTGGTCCGCAACGTCGTACAGATGTGGCTGACGCGCCGCGAGCCCGTGGCCGCCGCGCGGACCGCGCTGCCCGCCGAGTACCGCAGACTGCTCGGCGGCCGCGACCTGTCCGGCAAGTCGTTCACGTCGATCGCGTTCGGCGACACCGACCTCGGCCGGGCCAACCTCGCCGGCTGCTACTTCGAGAACTGTGACCTGTCCGGGGTCCGGTTCGACGAGACGATCCTCGACCGCACCACGCTGCGCGACTGCGTCGTGTCCGCCGGAGTCTCCGCCGCGACCGTGGCCAGCGTGACCATCGACGGCGAGCAGCTGTTCGGGCCGCAGCTGCGGGTCCGGTACGCGACCGTGGTCGACGCCGGCGACGACCAGGCCGCGGCGGACGACTTCGGGCACTGGGTGGAGCAGGTGCTCAAGGATCGGCTGCGCAAGTTCGTGAAGTCCCGCATGGGCGAGAACAACGTCGCCATCGACGAGGCCATCAGCTGGACGGCGTTCATGGGCGGGACCGACCCCCGTGACCGGGACTTCGTGGTACGGCGCCTCTACCGGGCGATGCGCCTGGAGGGCGTGGTGTACGAGGGCCGGATGAACAGCAGCGGCCGGCCGGTCGTCTGCCTGTCCGACGACCCCGAGGTCCAGGCCGAGGTGCTGGCGTTCGTCCGCTCCGGCCAGCCCGGCCCCGCCGTCGAGCGGCTGATGGCCCGGCTCCTGCAGCGGGCCGGCCAGTGACCGCCGCCTCCTCGACGTTTCTCGGCTGGCTGGCCGAGCCCGGGTCGCCGTTTCGTGAGCCGGTCCTCGTGCCCTACCTCGACCGTGCGATCGTGCTCGTCGGACCGAACGGGTGCGGCAAGACCCGTCTGCTGCGGGCATTGGTGGACCGGCACACACCCCGGCTGTTCGCCACGCTGCCGCGCCGGCTCACGCCCTACCTGACCATGCACCGGCGGCACCTCGAGGAACACCACGGCACGGCCGAGGCCGGCGACCGCGAGCTGTTCGAACGCGCCGAGGCGACCCGCGCCCAGGACGACGCCGAGGCCTGGTGGTGTGCGCACCTGAACCAGCCCCGGTTGTGGTGGACGGTGCGCCTGGCCGCCGACACCGCCGTGGTCACCGCAGTGGCACCCGAGGATCCGTTCACCGACCTGGCCCGGCTGCCCGTCGCCTCCCGGCACGCCGCCACCGTCGTCGAACCGTGGGTCACGCCGGACGCGGTCGAGCCGGCCGCGCTCGACGCCGCCGCGGCGCGGGGCTTTCGGGAATGGGCCGCGATCGTGCTGCGCGACGCCACGCTGTACACCAATCCGCTGGTCGCCACGCGCCGCGACGGCGAGGCGATGTCGCTGCTGGTGCTCGCCACCACGTACTGCGACCTGCTCGCCCAGCGGGCCTCGGCCAGGCTGCGGTCCCTGGCCGGCTTCCCGCTGGAGCTGCGCTGCCGGCCGGCGGAGGACTTCGCCTGGCGGGTCCGGGTGGACGACGAATGGATCCCGCTGGTGCACACCAGCCGCGCGATGAGCCGCTGGTGCACCCTGGCCGCCACCGAGACGCTGCGCGAACTGCACGAGTGCGCCACCGCGGTGGCCAGCGACGTCATCCGCACCACCGACGCCCAGACGCTCGCCGGGACGATCGACCCGGTGTTCCTGCCGCCGGGGCCGCCCGGCCCGTTCGCGACCCGGTCGACCTGGGTCGCGATGGACGAGCCGGAGGTACACCTGTTCGCGAGCGAGGCCCGGGTGCTCGGCGACGCGCTCGCCGACCGGGGCGGCGTCGGACGGACCCTGGTCGCCACGCACAGCCTGGAACTCGCCGCCCGGTTCGCCGGCACCGCCGACTTCCTGGTCTTCGACAGCCCCGGCCACTTCACCGTGCACCGCCCGGAGCGTGGCGTGGCCACCCTGCTGAGCCGGCTGGTGGCGCACGGACCGGTCATCCTCGCCGGCACCCGGGTGCTGTACGTGGAGGGCGACTGGGACGTCGAACTGGTGGATCGGCTGCACGGACCGGCCCTGTCGGCCGCGAACGTCCTGCTGGGCCGCATGCACGGCGTCAAGGGCGCCGGAGTGGCGGCGTCATCGGTCTGGCAGCGGATGATGGCCACCCCGTTCGGGATGATGTTCGACGGGGTACGGGCCGACGAAGCCGAACGCCGGTGGACTGCGCTGCGCACGGTCCTCGCCACCCAAGGCCGCCAGGCGGCCACGCACCAGTCGCGCACCGCGATCCGCCGCGCGGCACGGGGCCGCCACGAGGACGTGGAGCTGATCCGGCTGTTCCACTCGGTCGTCGAGGGCGGCCTGGAGGAGCGGCTCCGCCTGGTCATGCACGGCCTGTCCGACATCTTCCAGGTCGTCCACCCATCGGTCTTCGGCCTGGCCGCGGCCTCCTGGAGCGAGGCCGGATACGACGGACGGGTCACCTTCAAGGACTTCTGCCGGCGGGTGGCGTCGGTCGATCTGGGCGATGGGACGCAGTGCCGGCGCATCCTCGACGCGTTCGACCAGGCCGGCCGCCCGGTCGACGCAGCAGCCGCCGCCGCGCTGGCCGGCGCCGTCGAGAGCTTCCTCAAGGACTAGCGCGCACCGCTGATGATCAGCGAAGAAGGTCGCCGCACGGAGATGCCGGCCGTCAGCGGCGCCGGCTGCTCGGGCCGGCCACGGCAGCGTCCGCCGACCCCGCGGGCTGAGCCGCACGGGCCACCAGATCGCTATATGCCCAGCTCATACGGCGTGTCGGACGACCGGCGCCGCTGCTGCTCCGCATACGCTTCGCACCGGGCCAGGGGGCCTGGCCCGACAACGTACGAGGACAGCGTACGAGCTACGGGGGTTCGACCATGACCACTGCCGTCCTGCGGTCCGCGAAAGCGGGGGCAGTCCTGACGACGCTGGCGTTAAGCCTGGGTCTGATGACCGGCACCGCGCAGGCGGGGCCACCCCGCGACCGCGAGTGCATCAGCCCGATCTTCTTCGGAGGCAGCGAGCAGTGGAGGGATCTGAACCAGCGTTACGACGTGCGCGAACGGATCATCGGCCCTCCTGCTCCCGCGACCGACGACATCCCCGACCCGCCCGGGGGGCCTGGCTGCCGCACGGCGTTGGCGGGGGAGAAGTGGGTCCGGGCCGTCCCGCCCTGGGTCACGGCGACGAAGACCGAACAGAAGGCTTTCCTCGCCAACTTCAAGAGCGCCCGCTACGTGATCGACGCCGGGACCGCGGACGAGCAGTCCATCACGGCAGGCCCGGAGATCCTGCAGTCGGGCTTGGTTCCCGGTGATGTGCAGCCTCCGGAGACCCAAGGGCTGCCCTACGTCGTACCCGTGTCGCCGGTGTTCAAGCCGCTTGGCCCCGGCACCCACACCAGCACCCTCTTCGTGACCATGAACGCGCGGGTCTGCACCGGCCGCGGGCCCGCCTCGGGACTGAGCGCCGACTGCCTGGAGGCAGGCGAGTCCAGGTATCCCATCATCGACGACGGGCCGTTCACCGTGCTGGCCGCTCCACCGGCCCCGACCCCCTAGGTCGCGTCTTCGTGAGCGGGTCGTAGCCACGGGCCGGGACCGGTACGCCGGTCCCGGCCCGTGCTGGTCAGTGCCCGCCGCAGCAGGTCGAGGTGGAGCCGACCGGCGTGACCCCGGGGCGGCTCCACTGCGCCGTCGGGCGGCCGTCGATGCGCCACTGGTGTCCCTCGATCCTCGGCCAGCCCTCGGGTGAGTCCTCCCAGCGCTCCTGCCGGCCGTACACGGTCATGTCCAGCGCGTGGTAGCTGGTCGTCAGCGCCTCGCCACCCCGGTCGGTGGTCCAGTAGGTCTCGTAGACCCGGTCGGCGTCGTCGCGCAGGTAGCACGCGATCATGCCGTAGCCGCGGCCGTCGAGCAGCGCCGGATCGGAGTCCCGGGACGAGTACCACGGGAACCGGTAGCCCATGAACTCGGCGAACGAGGCGCTGTCGGCGTACGGGCCCTGGCAGAACACGGCGTAGGTGACGTCCCTGGCGTGCAGGTAGTCCAGCATGTCCATGTGGCAGGTGGCGAACGTGCAGCCCTCGCACTGGTTCTCCCATGGCTGCCCGTCGTGCCACATGTGGTAGTAGACGATCAGCTGGCGGCGGCCCTCGAACACGTCGACCAGCGGGGTCCGGCCGCGCGGGCCCTGCACGGTGACCGGCGGCACGAGCGTCATCGGCAGCCGCCGGCGCGCGGCGGCGATGGCGTCGCCCTCGCGGGTGTGCGCCTTCTCGCGGGCCAGCAGCTCATCACGGGCGCGCGACCAGGTATGCCGGTCGACGACCTGCGGTGTCGCGGCACCCTGCACGATGTCAGCCGTCATGGCTCTCTCCTTCTGGATGATGGTCCATCACCAGACATGACGGCCGGCGGAGCGCGAACTCATCGCTGTGGGGACGGATTCTTCAGCTGAGCACCTACTCCGTGCACCGGGCGGCGCACTCAGCCCCCTCGGGCGGGTTGCGGCCCGCTCTGCCCGTAGCGAACTGGGCTGTCGGGGGGTTGCCGGCGTGGCTATAAAGGACCCATGTCGAATCCGGCGGAGCGGGCGCGGGTCCAGGTGACTCCGCGCCGGGTGCTGTTGCGCTCGGCGCTGGGTGAAGCACTGCGGCGCCTGCGCCTTGACCAGGGGCGTACGCTCGCCGAGGTCGCGCTGGCCGCGCGGATCTCGATGCCCTACCTCTCCGAGGTCGAGCGGGGCCTCAAGGAGGTCTCCTCCGAGGTGCTCGCGGCATTGTGCGCGGCACTGGGCATCGAGCTGGCCGAGCTGCTCGTCTCCGTCGCCTTTCACATCTCGTCGCAGAGCGGGACGACCGTGGTGCTTCCTGCCCGCCGCGCGGAGGCGGGGCGGTTCGAGGTGGCGGCGCCGCCGACCCGGCGGGCCGGCGACGCCTACGCCCTGGCCGCCTAGTCTCCCGTCGTCTTCACGGTGCTGATGACCTGGTCGGCCAGGCCGTACGCGACGGCTTCACCGGCGCTGAACGTCTTGTGCCGGTCGAGGTCGTGCCGGATCTTCGTCGCGGGGTGACCCGTGTGGCGGCTGAGGATGTCGTCCATCTCGGCGCGCACGCGGGACACGTCGCGCGCCCGGATCGCCAGGTCCGGCAGGGTGCCCTGAGCCACGTCGAAGGAGCCCTCCTCGGTGGACGGCTGATGCAGCACGACCCTGGCGTGCCGGAGCACCGCCCGCTTGCCGGCCGTCCCCGCCGCCAGCAGCACGGCCGCCGCCGAGGACGCCTGCCCGATGCACAGGGTGGCGACGTCCGGGCGGACGTACTGCATGGTGTCGTAGATAGCGGTCAGCGCGCTGTAGGAGCCGCCCCGGGAGTTGATGTAGAAGGAGATGTCCAGGTCGGCGCTCTCGGACTGCAGGTGCAGCAGCTGCGCGATGATCACGTTCGCGACGTCGTCGGTGATCTCCGTGCCGAGGAAGACGATCCGCTCCGACAACAGCCGGGAGTAGATGTCGTAGGCCCGCTCGCCGCGCGAGGTCCGCTCGACGACGGTGGGGATCGTGTACTGGCCCATGGCGCTACACCCCCATCCGCTGCTTGACCACGCGCGGGCGGATGTCGTCGAGGTGCGCGACGATGTGATCGACCATCCCGTAGTCCAGCGCCTCCTGCGCGCTGAACCAGCGGTCGCGCTGCCCGTCCTCGACGATCGTGGCCACCGGCCGGCCGGTGTGCCCGGCGGTCAACGTGCTCATCATGGTGCTGATCCGGTCCAGCTGGCCGGCGTAGATCTCCACGTCGGCCGCGGTGCCGCCCAGCCCCGCCGAGCCCTGGTGCATGAGGATCTGCGCACTGGGCAGGGCGAACCGCTTGCCCGGCGTCCCGGCGCACAGCAGGAACTGCGCCATGCTGCCCGCCAGCCCCATCGCCACGGTGATCACGTCGTTGGGGATGAGCTGCATCATGTCGTACACGGCCAGCCCGGCGAGCACCGAACCGCCCCGCGAGTTCAGGTACAGCGCGACGTCGCGGCGCGGGTCCTCGGCGGACAGCGCCAGCAGCTGCGCGCACATCCGGTTGGCGATCTCGTCCTCGACGTCGGATCCGAGCACGATGATCCGCTCGTGCAGTAGTCGCTTGCTGATCTCGTCGTCCAGCGTGGCGGTGACGCCCATGTGTGCACTCCTGTCCCTCGGGTCGTTCACGGTCCACGATCAGGCCCGGGGGAGCGGCATACCAAGGCAATCTGCTGACAGCGACTTAGCCGAGGGCAGAGCCCGCTCAGGCCGCCGCCGAGGTGCTGGTCAGCGGCCGATGGGACGGTGGCGGCTCGTGGTCCGGCGTCACTCGGCAAGCAGCAGCGGACCGCCGTGGCCGGGCAGTCCCCGGTCGACCGGGATCGGCTCCTCGGCCGCACCGTCGGCGGTGACGCCGTGACCGCGGGTCTGCCCGGCGAGGCACTGGTAGTAGCAGGTCAGTCCGCAGGGGAGCCTGGCGTGGTTGGTCGACGAGCGGGCAGTCCCGTGACCCGGATGCTCAGCTGGGTGCCGAGTTCATGGAATCCGAGCGCGCGGGCCACTCGGCGCGACGGTTCGGGACGGGCCCGCCACTGGGGCAGCAGGTCGTTGGCCAAGGCGTCGGCCACTGCTGCGCCCCCGACGACGCGGGCAAGACCGCGCCCCCGCTGCCGCGGCGCGGTGAGTACGCACAGGTGGGCCGCCTGACCCGGCCAGCGCCGGTAGCCGGCCGCCGCGACAACGTGGGTGCCGCTGCGCACCACGAACGCGGGCGAGGTGATCTCCGCGAGCCCGCACTCGTCGGCGTCATCGGACGGAACCGAGGCGAGCAATGCGGCGAGATCGGCATGATCTGCCGGGATGACGTCCATGACGCCGGGATCGGTCGGTCGGAAGCTGCGCTCGTCACAGTAGGCCAGCGTCGCCGGCCCCAACGATTCGGCGACAGGCAGGGCGCGGCACACCCGGGCAGGCTGGGTCAGTGCGGCGACCGGCAGTCCGCCCAGCCGCTGCCGTACGAGTTCGGCGATGCCTTCCGCGGGAACGGTGATGATCGCGGCGTTGCCGAGCGTGACGATCCCGCTCCAGCCCGGCGGGCACAGCAAGGACCGCTCCGAGACGACCACTTCCGAGCCCTCGGCGGGGAAGGTCACCGGGACGCCGGCCAGTTCGAGCCAGACCTGCCGAGCCCGGACGATCACCGATTCACTGGCCATGATCGCATCCTGACGGCTGCTGAGCGCACACGCCACCGAGTTGCGGACGGCGATGAGCGTTGCGCTGATCGTGGTCAACGCTCGACCTGCCCGGCAAGGTCGCCGGCTGCCTGAGCGACCAGCTCCGCGATGACCCCACTGAAATGACTTTCAACGGGCATTGCGGCAGCGCGGCCCACACTGGTGATTTTGCTGATTCCGGCACGGAAAGTATCTGTTGGAATCGACGCCTGCCGATTGAGAGAGACCCTCGGTCATCGGGAGCAGCCGCATTTCGCGCATCCGACAGAACGGCGCCGACGCATTCGGTCAGGCGCATTCAGAAGGGATCCCCGACATGTCACGCACCAGCAGCCGACTCCGAGCACTCGGCGCGGTGTCCATCAGTTGCATCGCGCTGGGCGCCGTCTTCGCCGTCATGCCCCCCGCCTCCGCCGCCACCTCGATCTACAGTGAGAACTTCACCAGCGGACTCGGCACGTTCACCACCTCCGGCTCGGTCACCAACAGCGCGGGCACCGCCCGGTTGGCCGCATCGTTGGTCACCGACCCGTCCATGACATCCGCGCCTATCAGCCTCAGCGGATACAGCAACGTGACGGTGTCGTACACGCGGTCGGCGTCCGGACTCGACCTCGGCGAGAGCTTCACGGTGGGGTACTCGGTGAGCGGCGGCCCGTTCACCACGCTGGAATCCGCCCGCACCGCCACCGGCGCGGCCACGTTCACCCTGCCTGCCTCGGTCAACGGCCGCGACCTGCGGCTGCGGTTCTCGCTGGACGCCAGCAGCATCCTGGAGACGCTGACCGTCGACAACGTGCTCGTCCAGGGCGACACGGTCGGCGGCCCGAGCCCGACCGCCTCCCCGACCAGCTCGCCGGGCGGTTCGTTGCCGCCGGTCAGCGACGTGACGAGGCCCGGGCCGTACGCGGTGACCATCGACCAGACCGCCGGGCCCGGCAACGACGGCTGGCTGGTGTACCCGACGAACGCCGGCCAGAACGGGGTGGACCACCCGATCCTCGTCTGGGGCCCGGGCGCGGGGTCCGACCCGGCCGCCTACGAGGACATGCTGCGCCAGTGGGCCTCGCACGGGTTCGTCGTCTACAGCGAGGTCTCGTCCAGCAGCGGTGACTACATGGTCGACGCCCTCGACTGGCTGGAGGACGAGAACGTCAGGTCGAGCAGCCCGCTCTACCAGGACCTCGACCTGTCCGAGGTGGCCTTCGGCGGCCACTCCCGCGGCTCGATCGGAACCTTCGACGTGGCCGACGAGCCGCGGCTGAAGACCACGATCCACGTCGCCGGCGGCTCCTTCGACGGCAACGGTCCGAACAACCTGCGCAACCCGGCCCTCTACATCGGCGGCGACGGCGACTTCGCCACCTCGAACGTCCAGCGCGACTACACCAACACCCGCGTGCCGGTGTGGTTCAACATCCTCGACAACACCGACCACATCATGGCCACCCGCAACGCCCAGCACATCATCACCGCCTGGCTGCGATGGCACCTGGCCGACGAGGAGTTCCGGCGCACGGAGAACTTCCTGAGGTCCGACTGCACCTTCTGCAACCTCGGCGAGGTCGCGTACAAGAACTGGTGACAGCGCGCAGACCGGACGCGCCCGCCCCGCCGCCCTGTCGGCGGGGGGGGCGCGCGGGGGCCGCGAGGAGTGAGCGGCGCGCTGGGTGCCCAGCGACGCGGGCGG
>NZ_JBFAOU010000116.1:0-25424 GCF_040675365.1 Catellatospora sp. NPDC049609
CCCGCGCCTCCGCCGTGACGGCCTGCCCGGCTCGCCCGCCCGCTCCGAACACGACGACGTTCATCCCGATCTCCTCCGGCTCGCCGGAGCCACCCGGCCGACGGGTGCCGCGCCGCCACCCGGTGCAGGTCGGCACGCAGATGCGCGACCGGCGTCGCGAGCACCGCGTCGATGCCGGCCGCGATACCGGGCGCGCCGGACGTGGGGGTCAGGAAGTCGGCCGAGTAGCCGGTGGGCGGGGCCAGGCCCATCAGCGCCCGCATCGGCGGGGTGAGGCGCGACAGTGCCCGGCGGCGCCAGGTGCCGAGCACCGGCGGGGCCGCCGTCCCGCTGGTCAGCAGGTGCTGGCTCAGCAGGGATTCCCACAGCGGATCGGCGTCGGAAGCGAGCCGCAACGAGCCCAGGTCCGCGGCGGTGAAGTGTATGCGCAGCATCGCCCGACCTCCGCTGCGGCGCACTGTACCACCGGGCCACGCTTCGGCCCAGCCCGAAGCGACTGGCGTACGTCGATGAGCGGAAAGCATGCTGGCGCCGGCGCGCCAACCGTTTCGTCCACTGAGGGAGTCGATGTCATGAGACGTGTGGTTCTGTTGCTCGCGACCCTGGCGCTGCTGCTGCCCGGGGTGCCCGCGCAGGCGGCCGGCACGTTCACCAACCCGCTCAACGGCAGCGCGGACCCGACGCTGACCTATGTGAACGGCAACTACTACCTGGCGACCACGCTCGGCGACCGGATCGGCATCTGGAAGTCGCCGCGCCTGGCCGGCCTGGCGACGGCCGGTGAGAACACCGTGTGGCGCGACAGCGACCCGAGCCGCAACCAGCAGCTGTGGGCGCCCGCGCTGTACCGGTTCGGGCAGCGCTGGTACATCTACTACACCGCCAGCAACGGCACCGACGCCGCCCACCGCAACTACGTGATCGAGTCCGACGGCGACGACCCGCTGGGCCCGTACCACTTCAAGGCCCGCATCGCCGACCACGGCGAGTACGCCATCGACGGCGAGCCGTTCGTCCACAACGGGCAGATGTACTTCGCGTGGGCCGGACCCGGCCGCGGCATGGGCGGCCCGGCGCAGCTCTACCTGCAGCGCATGGACACGCCGTGGTCGGTGACCGGCTCGCGGGTGGCGCTGCCCGCCAGCGGCGGCTGCACCGAGGTGCGCGAGGGCCCGACCGGGCTGCGCGGCGCGAACCGGCTGTTCCTGGTGTACTCCAGCTGCGACACCGGCAAGCCCGACTACCAGCTGTGGATGAAGTCGATCGCCAACGGGGCCGACCCGCTGGTGCCCGCCAACTGGCTGCAGCACGCCGGGCCGTCGTTCTGGCGCAACGACGCCGCGGGCGTCTACGGGCCCGGCCACAACGGGTTCTTCAAGTCGCCTGACGGCAGCGAGGACTGGATCATCTACCACGGCAAGACCACGTCGGCGTACACGTACGCGGGCCGGACCACGCGCGCTCAGAAGATCAGCTGGAACGCGGACGGCACGCCCAACCTCGGCCGCCCGTACGCGCTGGGCACCGCGCTCACGCCGCCGTCGGGCGACCCGGACAACCCGTCCACGGCATGGTCGTCCATCGTGGACAACACCACCGAGGGCCGGTTCACGGCGAG
Source organism: Catellatospora sp. NPDC049609 (assembly GCF_040675365.1). Classification (NCBI taxonomy): domain Bacteria; kingdom Bacillati; phylum Actinomycetota; class Actinomycetes; order Micromonosporales; family Micromonosporaceae; genus Catellatospora; species Catellatospora sp. NPDC049609. Next base: position 1,619 of record NZ_JBFAOU010000116.1, read on the forward strand.
CGCGAGCTGGGGCGTCTCGACGTACTCCACGCAGCGGTACGGCGCCGACTACCGGTTCGCCGAGCCGGTCTCGGCCAGTGACGCGGCCTGGTACCGGTTCGCCGTCCCGGAGACCGGCACCTACCGGGTCGACGCGTGGTGGCCGGCGCTGCCGGGATACAGCACCAAGGCGCCGTACGTCGTCGTCACCGCGAGCGGCAACCAGACGGTCCACGTCGACCAGCGCTACAACGGCGGCGGCTGGCGCACGCTGGGCACCTTCACGCTGACCGCGGGCGACGAGAACAAGGTCGGCATCAGCCGCTGGACGAACGGCACCGGCCTGGTCATCGCCGACGCCGTCCGCCTCACCCGCGTCTGATCGCGGCGGCCGGGGAGGGGCGCGCTCGGCGCTCCTCCCCGCCACAGCCGCCCGCGCCGGTGCCGGACCGCGCTCAAGCCGGACCCGCCCAGCCCGGACACCTCGCCCAGTGCGCGCTCACGCCGGACACGCTCACGCCGGGCTGGTCGCGCGGGCCAGGCGGAGCTGGGCGGCCAGGCCCGCGGTGGCGACGAGCACCGCGGCCGCGCTGTAGCCGAGCACGGTCAGCAGCAGCCCGAGGTGGGCGACGAGCTGCCCGGCGACCAGCGCCGGGACGCCGAAGGCGAGGTACGCCACCACGAACACCGCGGCGAACAGCCCGCCGCGCTGGTGCGGCTCGGCCAGCGGCCCGACCAGCCGCAGCGTGCCGCTGAACGAGGCGCCGAACCCGAACCCGCTGATCAGGGCACCGAGCCAGAGCACGGGCAGCAGGCCCGCGGCGACCCCGGCCGCGACCACGACGGCGCCCACGAACACCGCGGCGGTGCCCAGCAGCACGGTGCGGCGGGCGTGGTGGCGGCCCGTCACGATGCCCGCCACGGCCGCGGTGGCCGGGGCGAGGAACGAGGTGAAGCCGTTGAGCAGGCCGCTGTCGAGGTGGAAGACGCCCCGCACGATGCTCGGGCCGAGGCCCAGGAACAGCGCGGCGACCATCCAGGCGGTCAGCTGCACCGGGATGCCGGCCAGGAACTCCCGGCGGGCGGTGCGCGGCACGGTGATGCGGGGCACCAGCGAGGCGAGCGCGCCGGGCTGCGGGCGGGACGTCTCCGCGGCGCGGTACAGGATCACCGTGGCCACCGCCATGATCACCGTGAGGGTGCCGAACACGACGAGGTTGGCGGCGTGGATGTACTGGACCGCCGCCCCGGCCAGCAGCGCGCCCACGCCCAGGCCCGCGGCGGGGGCGACGCTGCCGATCTGCGCGCCTAGCCGCTTGTGCCGCTCGGGCGCCAGTTCCAGCAGCGCCGCGGTGAAGGCGCTGCTGGCCGCCCCGGTGGCCAGGCCCTGCACGACGCGGGCGGCGATGACCCAGCCGAGGTTCGGGGCGAATGCGAACATCACCATCGCGACGAGCTCGACGGCCAGCGCGCCCACCAGCACCGGGCGGCGGCCGACGTAGTCGGACAGCGACCCGGCCACCAGCAGCGCGGCCAGCAGCGCGAAGGCGTACGCGGCGAAGGCGACGGCGAGCAGCAGCGGCGGGAAGCCCCACTGGCGCTGGAACAGCACGAGCAGCGGGGTGGGCGCCCCGGCGGCGAGGTACAGCGAGGCGAACGCCAGCGCGGCGCCGGTGAAGGCGACACCGGGCGGGAGGGTGCTGCGCCCGGCGCGGTGCCGGGGCCGGTACGAGGCCAGGGTGACCATGGGGTGGGGCTCCTAACGCAAAGATCGCTGCTTTAACGGCGACCCTGCGTTCAGCGCGGGAGTAAAAGCAATTATTTCTGCGTTAAGCTGGGTGTCATGTCCACCACATCACCGCTCCGCCGCACCGGTGGCCGCAGCGCCGCCGTGCTGAGCGCTGTCCGGCAGGCGGTCGAGGAACTGGTCGGGGAGCGCGGCGTCGAGCGGGTGACCATTCCGATGGTGGCCGAGCGGGCCGGGGTCAACCCGACCAGCGTCTACCGGCGCTGGGGCGATGCCGCCACCATGATCAACGACCTGGCGACGTACCGGCTGTCGCCGGACCGGCCGCTGCCCGACACCGGCGACCTGCGCGAGGACCTGACCCGCTGGGCGCAGGAGATCGTGGACCACTTCCGCGCACCGGCCGCCGCGGCGCTGCTGCGCGGCGGGGCCGCGGCCGCGGGCACCGGCTCCTCGGACTGCCTGCGCCACCGCCGCGCCGAGGCCACGGTGCTGGTCGAGCGGGCCGCGTCGGCGATCACCGTCGACGAGGTGATCGACCTCGTGATCGCCCCGATCGTGTACCGGGTGCTGTTCCGGCCCTGGACCCTGGACGACGAGCTCGCGGCGAGCCTGGTCGAGCGCCTGTTCCGCGGGCGGTGACCGGGCGGCCGGCGCGACGCACCGGGCCGCGGGTGCGCGGTTCCGGCGCCCGGCGCCGTTAGGCTGGGCGCCGTCCACGGCCGGCGGTTCCAGTAGACGCCGGGGGAGAGCTTGGGGGTGCCATGGCGGGCGACAGCCGGTGGGGACGGGTCGGCGTCTGGAGTACGGCGTGGACCGTGGCGCTGCGCGGCGGCGCTCGGGAGCTCAGCGGCGAGCTGCGCGACGCGGCGGCCGAACTGGACGGACTCGGCTACGGCACGCTGTGGCTGGGCGGCAGCCCGAGCGTGGCGAACGCGGCCGTGGTGCTCGACGCGACGCCGCGGATGACGGTCGCCACCGGCATCCTGAGCATCTGGCAGCAGCCGGCCGCGGCCGTCGCCGCGCAGCGCGCCGACCTGGAACGGCGCCACCCCGGCCGGTTCCTGCTCGGACTCGGCGTCAGCCACGCCGTGCTCACCGAGCAGTACGCCCACCCGTACCGCGCGATGGTGGACTACCTGACGGAGCTGGACGCCGCTCCGGAGCCCGTGCCCGTCGCCGGTCGGGTCCTGGCCGCGCTCGGGCCGCGCATGCTCGAGCTGTCCCGCGACCGCGCCGCGGGCGCGCACCCGTATCTGGTGACACCGGAGCACACCGCGTACGCCCGCGGCATCCTCGGCCGCGACGCCGTGCTCGCGCCCGAGGTCAAGGTCGTGCTCGACACCGACCTGGACGCCGCCCGCGCGGCCGCCCGCAGTCACCTCAAGATGTACCTGCAGCTGCCCAACTACACCAACAACCTGCTGCGGCTGGGCTTCACCGAGGACGACCTCGGCGGCGGGGGGAGCGACCGGCTGCTGGCCGCGGTGTTCGCGATGGGCGACGTCGACGCGGTCGCCCGCCGGGCGGGGGAGTACCTGGCCGCCGGTGCGGACCACCTGGCGGTGCAGGTGATCACCGGTGACGACGCGCTGCCGCTGGAGCAGTGGCGCCGCCTCGCGGAGGCTCTGCCGCTCAAGTCCTGAAGCGACGATCCGATGCGCTCGCGCGCCTGGTCACGGCCCGGTCGTGCCCGGCGCGCGCCGAAGGGTGGCTGACAAACGCGCCGGGACGTCGTATGCTTCCCGCGATGTCTACCTTCGAGATCAGATCGGAGGTCCCGTTCGCCAGTGGTGAGTGCTGATGCGCTCCTTCACCGCGAACGAGGATTCTCGACTTCGACTCTGGCTGCACGTGCGCGAGTTCGCCGTGCCGCCCTCGATGATCGAAGCAGCCACCGCCCGCCGCGCCGCGGGTGACTGGGCCGGCGCGTGCGCCGCGGCCCGCTTCGACGTCGATCTGGACCTGCGCGAGACGGCCCGCCGGCATGGCCGGGAGCTGGCCGCCCAGGTCCGTCGCGATCTCCGTCACCTCGCCCCCGACCTGCTGCGCTGGCATCTGCCGCGGATCGCCCCGGACGGCCTGCTCCGGCCCGGCCTGACCGTGTCACTGGCCCGCTACCAGCCGGCCGGTCCGCGCGGCACGGCCGTCCACCTCGTGGCCCGCACGGCGCCGGCATGGGCGGACTCCGGGCAGCGGATCAGCCTCGCGCTCTGGGACGGGGCAGCCGGCCCGCCACTGCACCCGCACCCGCGTCCCGACGCGCGGTTCCGGCTGGACCTGCACCGCCACCTGTGGGACGCGCGTCGCACCGGCGACCTGCGGGAACGGTCCGGCGCCGGGCTCGCCGCCGAGGGCGGTCCCGACCCGGCCGGACTCGTGCCGCCGGACCTCGGCTGCGCCGTGCACCGGTGGGCTGCCGAGGCGGCGATCCTGCGGGAGGCCGACGGCGTCGGCGGCGCGGTCGTCGTACGCCTCGGCGGCCGGCACCGGCTCCTGCTGCACCCGCCCGCGCCGGGCGAGCCGGCCGGGCTGGCGGCGCTGCCCGCACGGCATCCGAGCGCGGGACGGCCGGTGCTGCCCGACGCGGCGACCTGGGTGCCGCCCGACCTGGCACTGCTGCGCGCCGGGATGCTCACCGCCGACCGGCTGCACCCGCTCGTCGCGACGGCGCTGGTGCCGGGGCACGTGCCCGCCGGGCCGGCCCGTGCCGCGCCGGGCGCGGCGCGGCCCCGCCTGGTGGAGTGCCGCGGCGAGCGCCACCGCATCGACCTGGTGGACGGGGTGCTCGCCCCGCTCGACCACGACCCGGCCGAGGTACGCCGCGAGCTGCTGCTGGCCGCGCTGGGTGGTCCACCGCTGCCGTGCCTGCGGGCGATCGACGAGGCGCACCGGCATCCGGCCGGCCTCGCCGACGTGCGGGCCAGGCTGGACCACGGCGACACGGCCGGCGCGCTGGCCGCGGTCGAGGCACTGCTCGGCCCGGACGCGCTGCTGCGCAGCGGGCCGCTGCACGACGAGCTCGTGACGGCGGCGCAGCAGCGGGTCACGCACGGGCTGTTCCGGGCCGGACTGGTCGGCTTCGGACCCGGCCCGAAGACCCGGGACACCCTGCGACGCCGCGAGGTCCGCACGCGTCCGCGCCTCGCGGCAGGCAGCCCGCTCTAGCGGCGGGCCGCTCCCTTCTCCCGTTTCCCCTCCGGGGCCGCCGGGCGGTCCCGCATACCCCCAAGGTGATCACTCATGTCTGCTTTCGTGCTGTCCCCGACCGCCCACGCACCGCTCGGTGTCGCCGCCGACCTGCTCGCCCTGCTCGGCGAGACGGCCACCGAACCCCGTCCCGACCCGCAGCTCGACGCGCTGACCCTGGCCGTGTCGGCGGACCTGCCGGTGCTGCTGTGGGGCGAGCCCGGCATCGGCAAGACCGCCGCGCTGCACCAGCTCGCCGCCTCCCTCGACCTGCCGCTGACCACGGTCATCGCGAGCGTGCACGAGCCGTCGGACTTCGCCGGGCTGCCCGTGGTCGGGGACGACCCGGCCGTGCAGGGCGTGCCGATGGCCCCGCCGGACTGGGCGGTCCGCCTGGTCCGGGAGGGCCGCGGGCTGCTGTTCCTCGACGAGCTGTCCACCGCGCCGCCCGCCGTGCAGGCCGCCCTGCTGCGGGTGGTGCTCGAACGCCGGGTCGGTGCGCTGCGCCTGCCCGCGGGCGTGCGGATCGTCGCGGCGGCGAACCCGCGCTCGTCCGCGGCCGACGGCTGGGAGCTGAGCGCGCCGCTGGCCAACCGGTTCGTGCATCTGCAGTGGACACACGACACCGAGGTCGTGGTCCGCGGGCTCGGCGGCACCTGGCCGCGCGCCTCGCTGCCCCGGTTGGACCCGGCGCGGCTGGCCGACGCGGTCGACTACGCCCGCCGGGCGGTGTGCGGGTTCCTCACCGCCCGGCCCACGCTGGTGCACCGGCTGCCGAACAACGAGACCCGGCGCGGTGGCGCCTGGCCCTCGCCGCGCAGCTGGGACATGGCGCTGCGGCTGGTCGCGTTCGCCGTCGCGGCGGACACCTCCCGGGAGGTGCTGTCCATGCTGGTCCGCGGCACCGTCGGCGACGGGGCGGGGCTGGAGCTGCTGGCGAGCCTGGACCGGATGGACCTGCCGGACCCGGAGACGCTGCTGGCCGACCCGGGCAACGCGGTGCTGCCGGAGCGCGGCGACCTGCGGCAGGCGGTGCTCGACGGCGTGGTGGCGGCGGTGCGCCGCCGGGCGGACCAGGCCCGCTGGGACGCCGCGTGGGAGCTGCTGGTCGCCGCGCTGGAGACGGGCGCGCCCGACGTGGTGGTGGTTCCGGCGGCCACCCTGGCGGCGCTGCGCCAGGACGGCTGGCAGGTGCCGGCCGCGATCGAGCGGCTGGCCGGGGTGGTGTCGCTGTCGCAGCGGGCGGACGCGGCGGCCTCCCGCGCCGGGCAGCCGGTGGGTGCGGGCCGATGACGGCGGGCACGCTGGACCTGGAGAAGCTGTACGCCGCCCGGCTGCACGCGGCCCGGCTGCGGCCGTACCTGGCGTCGGCGCTGTTCGCGCTGCACGTCGTGGAGTCGCGGCGGTGCCCACGATGGGCGTCGACCCGCACTGGCGGTGCTACGTGTCGCCGGTGTTCGTGGACCGGACCCCGCTGGAGGAGCTGGCCGCGGTATGGGTGCACGAGGTGTCACACCTGCTGCGCGACCACCACGGCCGGGGCGACCGGGTGGCGCTGGCGCAGGGCCTGACCGGGCCGGGCGAGCGGCTGCGGATCAACATCGCCGCCGACTGCGAGATCAACGACGACGTGTACGGCGACGGCCTGGACCGCCCGGCCGACGCGGTCGTGCCTTCGCTGCTCGGCCTGGCCGACGGCGAGCTGATGGAGGACTACCTGCGGCAGTTCCGGCTGGGGCCGTACACGCAGGGTCTGGTGTGGCTGGACTGCGGCAGCGGCGCCGACGGGCTGGCCCGGCCGTGGGACCTCGGGCCCGACGGCGCACATGGGCTCTGCGCGCAGCAGCGCGACGCGGTGCGGTTCCGGGTGGCGCAGGGCCTCACCGGCCAACCGGGCAGCGTGCCGCGGGGGTGGCTGCGCTGGGCGGAGGAGGTGTTCCACCCGTCGCAGCCGTGGCGGGAGCTGCTGGGCGCGGCGATCCGGTCGGCGGTGTCCGGCCCGGGTGCCGGCGACGACTACACGTACGGCCGCCTGTCGCGCCGGTCCACCAGCCTGCCGGGGATCATCCTGCCGAGCCTGCGGCGGCGGCCGCCCCGGGTGAGCGTGGTCATCGACACGTCCGGGTCGGTCAGCGACGCGGAGCTGGGCAGCGCGCTGCTGGAGGTGGCGGCGATCACGCGGGCGGTCGGCGGCCGCCGGGATCTGGTCAGCGTGGTGACCTGCGACGCCGTGGCCGGGGTGGTGCACCCGCTGTGCCGGGCCGAGGGCATCGCGCTGGTCGGCGGCGGTGGCACGGACCTGCGGGAGGGGTTCGCGCGGGTGTTGCGCACCAGCCCGCGCCCGGACGTGATCGTGGCGCTGACCGACGGGCAGACGCCGTGGCCGTCGGCGAAGCCGCCCTGCCGGACGGTGGTCGGCCTGTTCCCGCGGGTCCGTTCGCGCGGTTGGGACGAGGACGATCCCGACTTCGTGCCGGACGATCCGCCGGACTGGGCACGCGTGGTCGCCATCGGGTGAGCGCCCCGGGCACTGCCCGCCACGGGGGCGGGGAGCGCCACGGGCGCGGTGGACACCGCCGTCCGGCGGTGTCCACCGCGGTGTCCGGAGGTTCGGCGTCAACCGGCGGTGCAGGAGACCGACGGCCAGTTGTAGTTGCCGTTGTGCTGGATGGTCAGGCCCCAGTTGTTGCCGCTGCCGTTGGTTCTGGCGACCAGTTGCTGGGCGGTGGGGTAGCCGGCGCCCGCCCGAGGTCACCGTGGCAGGGTCTGCATGTACTGGGCGGCGTCGGTGGCCGCCTCCTCGGGTCCACGGCCGTTCTGCCTGGCGGTCATGTACGCGGCGTACCAGTCCGACCAGTGGTGTTCGGGTGCGCTCGCCTCGTATGCGCCGTGCTGCTGCTCGGTCTCGCGCAGCAGCTTGGCCAGCGTGCGGACATCCATCGCGGGTCCTCCTTCGCGGGCGGCCGGACACGTCACCGTCCGGGTAGGCGCTCCTTGATCTCCTGCAGCAGCCAGCCGTTGCCGTCCGGGTCCCGGAACGAGGCGAACGAGGAGTAGCTCTTGCCGTCGGGGGAGCGGCCGCCGACGGGTTGCCGGGTGCCGTCGTCGTAGACGTTGTGGTAGATCTCGCTCACCTCGACACCCCTGCCGGCCAGATCGGCACAGGCCTTTTCGAGATCGTCCACCACCAGGTAGGTGCCCTGGACGGTGCCCGGCGCCGCGGAGGTGACACCGCGGCCGAAATGGATCGAGCAGGCCGACCCCGGCGGGGTCAGCTGCACGATCCGGAACCCCGGTCCGAAGTCGAAGTCCGCGTCCAGCCGCCAGCCCAGGCCGCGGTAGAAGCGCAGGGCGCGATCGACGTCGGCGACCGGCAGCACCACGACCTCCAGCCGCATGTTCATGGTCGGCGGCTTGACGTCGGCTGTGTCGTCCTTGTCCTGCGAGGTGCTCATCTCGACCTCCCGCGACGGATGCCCGGTTCGGCCTGGCCACGACGTCCGCGACCGGGGACCCGGCGAGGGGCCTCTGGCGACCGGCTGACGCGACAATTGTGGCGTACCCGACACCGGCGGCGCAGGCCGTTGGGCGCGCCGGGCCTGGTCGCCGACCTCCTGGTCGCGTCAGGCCGGGTCCACGCGACCGGGCCCGCCACCGCAGCGGTGACGGGCCCGGCCGGCGGCGTGCGCGTCAGATCGGGATGGAGTGGACCTCGATGTCGATGCCGCTGGTCGGGGTGTAGTCGAACCAGGTGGCCATCAGCGAGGCGCCCGCCCCCGCCGAGATGTCGGCGTCGGCGCCTTCCCCGCCCGGCTCGCCGTCGGCGCCGTACGAGAGCAGGTCGTAGTCGTTGCCGCTGCCCGGCATCCGGTACACCAGCTCCCGCTGCCACGCGTCGCGGTACGGCCCCGTGGGCAGGTCGGAAAGCCGCGCCGGGTACTCGCCGTTCGCGGCGCGGTAGCGCTCCAGCTCGTCGACCACCAGCTGCATGGTGTCCCAGGTGGCCCGCTGCTGCGGCAGGAGCAGCGGCCGGGCGTGCTGCTCGGGGTTGGCCGGCGGGATGCCCGCGTAGTTGGTGTGCGCGAACGCGGCGACCTCCTGCGCGATGGTCAGGTACGGCGACTCGCCGGTCGGGCTGCCCGTGTCGAGCAGGTGGGTGAACCGCTCCTCGAACCCCGGCCGGATCGGCACCACCACGCGCGCGTACCCGGCGCGCAGGAAGTCGCGGTGCCCCGGGTCGGCGTGCTCGAACAGCAGCTTCTCCCGGGCCAGGTCGTCGCTGCCCCAGAAGTACGGGTAGAGGAAGTACAGCAGGTTCTCCCACTCGACGGCGTGGTGGATGAACTTCACCAGGTCCCCGAAGCCCGACACGGTGCCCCACTGCCCGGCGGACAGGGTGCGGTCCGGCTGCGGCTTGTCGTCCGGGGCGTCCACGGTGTCGGCGTCGCGGTCCATCGCGAGCTTGATGATGCCGCCGACCTCCTGCGGCGCGGTCTCGAACTCCGGCCCGATGAGCCAGGTCAGCACGCCGCGCATCAGCTCGTCGCGCTCCAGCCGGCGCAGCGTCAGGGTGTCCTTGCCCGACAGCAGCATCCACAGCCGGTCGCGCTTGTCCTGCAGCAGCGCCTGCTGGGTCTGGTGCTTGGCGAGTGCGGTGTCGCGCAGCGCCGTCCACACCCGCTGCTTCCAGTCGCGGAACGTGCGATCCTGCCGCTTGGCCGCGGCCACCAGCGAGAACTGCATCGTGTACTCGTTGGTCCGCATGAACGTGATCATGAGCTTCTCGCCGCCCGCGATGCCCTTGCCGGCCACTTCGGCGATGCCGGTGCCCGGCGTCGGCTGCTGCAGCTGCAGCTTCGTCTCCGAGGTCGGCCACAGCATCACGGGGATGCCGGCCGGGCCCCACCACTCGATGACGCCCTTGAACTCGTCACCCATCGTGTATCCGGGCGGGGCGACGAACTCGATCGGACCGTCCACGTCCTTGCCCGCCTCGAACCGGTGGCCGTACGGGATGCGGATCGTCTCCGCCGGTGGCGGCTCCAGCGCCACCCCGTACTCCTTGCCGAGGTTCGCCCAGCTGGTGTCGGTGATGTCGTCGACCGACAGCGCGAAGCTGAACGGGGTGCGGATGCGCACGTCCAGGTCGGCCAGCTCGCGGTGGCGCGCCCACAGCCGCGCGCCCGGGTTGGGCACCGCGATGTCGAACGTCAGCCGCAGCCCGTAGCGGTAGAGGTCCACCTTCCACTTGCGCATCATCCGGAAGTAGTCCACCCGCAGCGCCCGGTCGGCGTGCGGGTTGGTGATGGTGCGGTACGACGCGTCCTCGGTGCCCCGCGTCGACTCCAGCTTCACCGACACCTTGTGCTCCTGCCGGGCCCGCGCCGACGCCTTCTGCGTGATCTCGCGGGTGTTCGACACGCTCTCCTTGACCGAGGCCCGGTCCTCGGAGGAGTTGTTGAGGCCGATGCTGACCGACGCGGTCACCGGCCCGTAGCCGCCGCTGACGCTGGAGCCGAAGTTGAACGCGCTGGTGTGCCGCGACTCGTTCTCCGTGGAGATCGACGCGTCGGTCTTGTCGACCACGCCGCGCTCGCTGTAGCTCTCGAAGTAGTCCGAGACGATCTGCTCGTACTCGTCCTTGGACGTCGACCACTCCTTGTGCGAGACGGTCACCGTCTCCCTCGGCGTCATCGGGACCGTGAAGACCAGCTCGCCCTTCTCGGTGCCCGCCGGGTACATCTCGATGCGCTCCAGGTGCAGCCGGCCGACCGGCGCGATGCGCAGCCGCTGCTGGAACGCCGCCACCATGTACGTGGTCGCGGGTGTGGCCCGCAGCCCCGCGACGGCCTGCCCCAGGCGCAGGAACGCCGCGTCGTCCAGCGCCGCCATGCGGCCCGCGGTGAGCAGCTGCTCGGCGGGCTTGGCCATGAGGGTGTGCGCGAGGTCCAGCAGGTGGTGGTCCTCGGGCAGGGCGTGCCGCAGCGTGCGCAGCTCCTGGTCGGCGGGGGCCAGGTCGCGGACGAAGTTGACCTTCTCCAGCGCCCGGCCGCTGACCGAGCCGACCTGGGAACGGTCGTCGTCGGACAGTTCGGTCTGCACGTAGCTGGCCTTGAGCAGCACCCGCTTGCTGTTGGTGAGTTCCATCGGACCTCTCAGATCATCGGACGGTGACGCGGCCCAGGTAGCGGACCTTCACGGGGGGCGGGAGTTCGGGGGACTTGAACAGGTCGGCGTCGGCGCGGGTCTGCCCGTAGTCTTGGATGTTGATCTGGTCGCCCTTGACCGCGTCGCGCGGCCCCCGGTGCGCGGCCAGCGCCCGCACCAGGTACACCCCCGAGCTGACCTCGGCGATCAGGTGTTTGGGATCGGGTGCGGCCACCGCCGTCTGCGGCTGCTGCGGCTGCTCCCCGGGCGGGGCGGCCGCGGGCGGGGCGGAGGTGCCGGCGTACGCCTGGGTGGAGAAGGTCAGCACGGCGATGCCGCCTGCCGCCGCCGCGGCGGTCTTGACCACGGGCGCGGCCGCCTTCATCGCGGTGGTCAGCAGCGGCACCACGTTGCTCGTGGTGTTGGCGGCGGCGCCCGCCCCGCCCACCTGCGACAGCGCCACCTCCTGGAAGGTCAGGGCCACGCCCCGGCTGGCGGTGGCGGCGGCGACCTGCGAGCCGGAGCCGGCCTCGACGATCAGCTGCGGCAGCGCCGTGCGGCCCAGCCCGCCGATCATGTTGGCCCCGACCAGCTCGCCGCCGCCGAGCTCGGCGGCCATCAGCGCCCCGCCCGCCAGCAGCCCCGCGTCGATGGCCACGGCCAGCCCGCCGGTGACCACCACCGGCACCACGACCAGCGCCACCGTCAGGTACGGGTGCTCGCTGATCCATCGGATCACCGCGTCGGCGAACTCCTTCAGCCCCGGCACGGCGCCGTTGGCCAGCCGCGCCATCTCCTCGATCTTGACCAGGACGTCCTGGCGCAGCATCGCCACGCCCTGCTTGCCGCCGAGCAGCTCCGCCCACGCCTCGGCCTGCTTGCGGAACTGCGCCCACAGCGTGTCGACGTTCGGGCCGGGCAGCGGCACGAGCTGCCGGTAGGCGGCCTCGTCGCCGACCAGCAGCCACTCCTCGCCGGGCAGCGCCAGGCCGCGCTGGAACATCGCCTCCTCGATGCGGGCGCTGAACGGCTTGAGCTGCTCGATCACGTCGAACCGGCACTTGATCCGGGGCACGGCGTCGCCCTCGTACGACGTGTCGCCCAGCTCCTGCCGCAGGTCCCTGAACCGCTCCGGGGCCAGGCAGTACACGTACACGGCCAGGATGTGCTTGGCCAGGGCCTTGGCCAGCGACTGCTGCTTGCTGCGGTCGTCGGAGTCCAGCTCTACGCAGATCTTGTAGAGCAGCAGGCCCTTGCGCTCCCGGCGCACGTGCAGCGCCATGCGGATCGCCTTGAACCCGTGCCTTGCCAGCAGTGTCCCGCAGAGCACGACGAACAGCCGGTTCACCGGAATCGGGATCTTCACCTCGGCGCCGTACGGCGGGTAGTAGTCGCCTGGCCGGTAGGGCAGCCGGAACTTCCGGTAGACCCGGGTGATGTCCTTGAGCTTCTCCTTGCCGCGTTCCAGGCCGGTGTCGGAGTCCGGCTTGATCTCGTAGAACTCGTGCCGGCCGCGGGGCAGCGGCGGTCGCGGCGCGCTCGGCCGTCCCGGGTTCAGGATCAGCGAGTTGATCAGCGCGGCCGCGGGCGGGGCCGAGACGCCGTCGTGGGTGACGATGTCCGGCCACTGCATCCGCTCGGCCATCAGCTGCTCGACGGTGACGTGCTTGTTGCGCCGGGCCAGCATGTCGCAGTAGACGCGCTTGCCGCCGTGGTCGGGCCAGTCCCGCTCGTCGAGCACCGCCTGCAGGAAGGCGGCCTGGTTGGTGACCGTCACGTAGTGCTCGAAGATCACTTTCTCGGCGATGTCGAGGCCGAAGATCTGCGTGCCGTTGAGCTGGCCGCGGTCCTTGGACGCGTCGAGCAGCTCGCCGACGGTGTAGCAGCCGCCGGACGTGGTGATGGCCATGCGCTCACGCTAAGTAGGGTGACCCGCGTCACGCCCCTGTCTGTCCGATGTGCGTCGCGCTCGGCCGTGAGTGAGCCGGGCCGCCGGGACCGGCCACGGGGTGCCGGTGGCGGGTGCATCGAGGCGGATCATGGAGAATTACGTCGTGTCCATGCGTGATCTTCTGCGAGGGCTGCCGGTCTTCGCCCGGCCGCTGCCCGCGTTCGACCCGGCGGGCGCTCCGCCCGACCCGATCGAGCTGCTGGCCGGGTGGCTGCGGGAGGCGATCGCGGCGCAGGTGTCCGAGCCGCACGCGATGACCCTGGCCACCGCCGGGCCGGACGGCCTGCCGGACCTGCGGGTGCTGATCCTCAAGGACCTCGACGCCGAGGGCCTCTACTTCGCCACCGAGTCGATCAGCGCCAAGGGCGCCCAGCTCGACGCCAACCCGCGGGCCGCGCTCGGCTTCTACTGGCGCGAGCAGGGCCGCCAGATCCGGGTGCGCGGCCCGGTCCAGCCCGCCGCACCGGAGGTCAGCGCCCGGGACTTCCTCGCCCGGCCGCTCGGCTCGCGCACCGCGAGCCTGCTCGGGCGGCAGAGCACCGTGCTCCACGACCCGGCCGACCTGGCCGCGGAGCTGGCCACCGCGCAGGCGCGCCTGGAGGCCGACCCGGCGCTGGTCGCCGAGCACCACACCGTGTACCTGGTCAAGCCGATGAGCGTGGAGTTCTGGCAGGCGGACGCCGAGCGCCGGCACATCCGGCTGCGCTACCGGCGCACCGCCGACGGCTGGCGCACCGAGCGCCTCTGGCCCTGACGCCCCGCCAAGCGGGGTGAGGGCACCGTTGAAAACGCTCGGCGGAGCGCCGTCTCTCGCCGAGCTTCAAGGCCGCCGTGACGTCATTCACATCAGGCGGGCCCGGCCCCGGAACGGGCCGTCCGGGCGACCCGGCGGGAATACCGCCGGGCGCGCGGGGGACCCGTTCCTCACCACACCGTGGACCGGGCGGGTGCCGCAGCCGTCAGGCGCACTCGCGGCACACGTCGCGGTCGGGGTAGGCCCGCTGGTTGCGGTGGCGGACCAGGAAGCAGCTCGTGCAGCGGAACTCGTCGGCCTGCTGGGCGACCACCGGGACGCTCAGCTCCTCGTCCAGCTGGTCGGCACCGGGCAGGTCGTAGGTCTCCGCCAGCTCCGCCTCGTCGACGTCCACCTTCGCCGAGTCGGGTGTGTTACGCCTGGCGCGCAGCTCCTCGAGGCTGTCCTCCTCGACGGCAGGCGTGCGGGGCGCGTCGTAGTCAGTGATTGCCATGTCTCATTCCCCCTTGTGACGCACGGTTGCAACACCAGTCCGCCGGTGCCTATTCCGGTCGAGGAGACCGGCCCCGCAGGGCATCTGACGGACGCGATCGGTATTGCAGATTCAACGCTGCGGAAGCCGTTTCGGTTTGCGATTGCGGAGATTCATTCCGCCGCCGCCACCGGCGGGCCCGTCCCGTCCCGCCGACCGGGATCCGCGCGCCGACAGCGTACGCTGCCGTCGCGGTCGGCTAGCGTAGGCGCCGTGTCTGAAGCCGCCGCGCCCATGCCACCCCGCCGCCCCCTGCGCGCGATGCTGGAACGCGCCGAGGACGGTGTGCTCCTGGTCGGCATCACGCCGCCGCGGCGCAGCGTCCCGGACGCGCAGGCGGCACAGATCGCCGAGGTCACGCTGGGCCGGCTCGCGACCGTGGACATCGACGGGCTGATCCTCTACGACATCGACGACGAGAGCGACCGCAACCCCCAGGAGCGCCCCTTCCCGTACCTGCCGACGATGGACCCCGCGGCGTTCCACCGGGACCACCTGGGCGCGTTCGGCAAGCCGGTCGTCATCTACCGGTGTGTCGGAAAATACACCGAGCCCGAGCTGGCCGACTGGCTCGGCGGCGTGGACGCCGACCGGGTGCTCAGCGTGTTCGTCGGGGCCTCGTCGCGGGACAAGGGCGTGCAGACCGGCCTCACCCAGGCGTACGCTCTGCGCGGCCAGGTCCGGCCCGACCTGCCGCTGGGCGCGGTCGCCATCACCGAGCGCTACACCCGCAGCGGCGACGAGCACCTACGCATGCTCACCAAGCAGGAGCGGGGCGCCTCGTTCTTCGTCACGCAGGTGGTCTACGACGCCGACGCGACCAAGTGCCTGCTGTCGGACTACTACTACAGCTGCCGGCAGAAGGACGCCGCACCCCGGCCGGTGATCTTCACGCTGTCGGTGTGCGGGTCGGCGAAGACGCTGGAGTTCCTGCACTGGCTGGGCGTCGACGTGCCCCGCTGGCTGGAGAACGCGCTGCGCTGGTCCGACGACCCGCTGGCCGAGTCGTTCGAGCAGTGCCTGAGCACGGCCCGCGACCTGGCCGCGTTCTGCCGGCGGCTGGGCGTGCCGTTCGGGTTCAACGTGGAGAGCGTGTCGATCCGCAAGGTCGAGATCGAGGCCTCGATCGAGCTGGCCCGCCAGGTCCGGGCGCTGCTGGACGCCTGAGCCGCTCGACATTGAGCCCCACAAGCTCAATAAAAGGGACTTTGCGCAGGTCGTATGGCGTGTCACACTGAGCCGCCCCATCGACCCCCAGCAGGAGCTCCCCGATGTCGCTCACCCCCGGCCCGTACGATCCGGCCGTCCCGCCCGCGCCGAACGCCGGCTACCTTCCGCCGCAGTCGGCGTTCGTGCAGCCGGGCGCCGACCCGTACCACGACCCGCTGGTCGCCCCGCCGCACGGCGGGGTCGGCGGCTGGTTCAAGCGCATCGGCGGCCTCTTCCAGCGCAGCTGGCGCCCGACCCTGCTCATCATCCTGGTGACCCAGCTGCTGCCCGGCATGATCATCGGGGTGGGCGCGATCTTCATCGGGGTCTACGTGGGCCTCAACTCCATCGAGATGGACTCGACCACCGGCCGGGTCGACTTCGACGCGGCCGCCTTCGCGGGCGTCTTCGCCGTCGCGCTGGTCGTCATCCTGGCGCTGTACGTCATCCAGCTCGCCGGGTACGCCGCCGCCACCCACGCCGTCACCCGGCAGGCCGCCGGGGTGCCGACCAGCCTCGGCGAGTCCCTCGGCTACGGCTTCCGCCGCTGCCTCGGCCTGTTCGGCTGGTACGTGCCCGTCGTCCTGCTGACGATGCTGGGCCTGGTCGCCTGCCTCCTGCCCGGCTTCTACGTGATCGCCGGCACCGCCCTGGTCGGGCCGATCTTCCTGTTCGAGCGGCGCAACCCGATCGGGCGCTCGTTCGACATGCTGCACAAGAGCGGCGGCCGGGTGCTCGGCCGGCTCGCGCTGATCATGCTGATCACCATCGGCGCCTCGCTGGCGGTGTCCGCGGTCGAGAGCGTGATCCAGCTGATCATCGACAACGTGAGCACGCAGACCTTCGGCCCGACCGTCGACGGCATCGCGGTCATCACGGTCGGCGCGATCGTGGCGACGGTGCTCGGCACGGTGATCCAGCTCCCGCTGACCATGTTCCAGTTCGCCGGCATCCTGCTGACCTACACCGAGCAGCGCGGCTACGAGGGGGCGACCACCCCGCACCTCAACGCCGAGCTGCGCTGACGGACCGGCTCCACCGCCTGCCCGAGGGCGGCCACCGCGCGTGCGGCGGCCGCCCTCGGCTCGTCACCGGGCACCTCATGCCCGGCGGGACGTCACTTGACGGCCAGCCCGCCCCAGAACGCGTCGGGCACCTGCTCGACCGGGCCGTCCGGCCGCCACCGCGCCACCGGGACGATGCCGTCGTCGGTGACCCGCCAGCGGCCCAGCAGCGCGGCGAACTGCTCGGGCTCGCGCATGTGGAAGCCCGGCCCCATCATCGCCAGCGCGTCCGGGTATGCCGCCAGCTCCGTGGCGTCGAAGTCGAAGGCGAGCCGGCTGCCCGCCGGGACCAGGTCGTACATCTCGGCCAGGGCACGGGCCAGGGCCGCGTCGTCCAGGAACGCGGCGAGCCCGAGGAAGATCACCCCGACCGGGCGGGCCGTCCAGCCCGGCAGGCCGCGGTCGAGCACCGCGGCCCCGATGCCGCGCGGATCGGCGGCGTCGCCGGGCACGTAGTCCACCCCGGCCACGCCGTCGAGCAGCGCGCGGCCGGCGGCGACGATCGCCGGGTCCAGGTCGGTGTAGAGCACGTGCGCGCCCGGCACGGCCTCGTGCACGTTGCCCTGGGCCGGGATGCCCGCGCCGAAGACGAGGAACAGGTCCACCCCGCCGGCGGCGACGTGCCGGGCCGCCCGGCCCGAGAACGCCCGCAGCGAGCGGAAGATGTCCGCGCACGGCCCGTACGCCCCCTCGAAGGCGTGCGCCGCCGCGACGTCGACCGGGTGGTGGCTGGTCCCGCCGAGCCAGTAGTCGATCATCCGGGCGGTGCTCGGGGCCTCGGGCGCCTCGGTCATCGGTTCTCCTGTCCGCCGGTCGTGCGCTGTCGTGACCGGACGGACCCGCCCGGCGGAACCAGTGGTAACACGCGGCCCGCTCAGGCCGCCGCCGCGCCGAAGTCGGGCAGGATGAGCGCGCCGTCGGGTCCGAGCGTGAAGCCCGGGTTGTGCGCGATCTCCCAGACGTGGCCGTCCGGGTCGGTGAAGTATCCCGCGTACCCGCCGTAGAACGTCTCGTGCGCGGGCTTGGTGATCCGCGCGCCCGCCTGCTCCGCCGCGGCCATCACCTGGTCCACCTCGGCGCGCGAGCGTACGTTCTGCGCCAGGGCGACCCCGCCGAAGCCGTCGCTGCCCTGGTCGTCGAGGCCGCCGTCGGCGGCGAGCTTCGGCCGGCCCCACAGCACCACCGCCATGCCGCCCGCCTGGAAGAAGACGGTCTCCGCGACCTCCTGGCCCCGCCAGCCGAGCTGCTCGTAGAACCGCCGGGCCCGGCCCACGTCGGCGACGCCCAGGGTGACGAGGCTGATGCGCTGCTCCATCGCTGCACGATATCCCGCACGAGCGGCCTGCGTGGCCAGCAAGCCGGTCGCGCCTTCGGTAGCGGGGTGCGGACGACCCGCCGACCGGTGGTCGGGGAGGTCGTCCGCACCCGCGTCCGGGCGCCGGTTCAGCCGAAGACGCGCAGCTCGTAGATGCGAGTGGCGATGTCGGTGGTCTGGGTGGCCGTGCCCACGTTGAGCCGGACGTACCGGCCGCTCACCGCGACCGGGTGCACCGTGGTCGCCGCCGTGTTGTTGGTGACCCCGACGACCTGCGTCCACGTCGTGCCGTCGGTGGACACCGAGACGGTGAACGCCCTGGTGTTGAACGACGCCGACTCGCCGCCCGCCTGCGCGTGCGCGACCTCGAACCGGGTGATGGCCCGGGTGGCGCCCAGGTCGACGCGCAGCCATGCCCCGGACACGGCCGAGCAGAACTTGTCGGCGTTGCCGCCGTTGACGGTGCCGTTCACGGCCTTCTCCGGGCCCTCGGTCGCGGTGCAGGCCGCGGTCCCGGTGGCGGGCCGGTTGAGGGCCAGGTTGGCCCCCGCGCCGACGGCCGGGCCGATCGCGACGCCGTCGAACGCCGCGGCGGCGTTGAACACGCGCACGCCGTTGGCGCCGGAGGCGAACGTCGCGTCGGTGACGCTGATCTTCGGCGTCGCCATGTCGTCGACGTACACCCTGATCGACGAACCGACCGCGGTGACCCGCAGGCGGTAGGTGGTGCCGACGGCGACCGTCAGCGCGGTGGTCGCGAGCTGCGTCCAGTTGTTGTTGACGCGCCCGAGCACCACCCGGCCGGCCGGGCTGATCCCGGCGTAGTAGCCGGTGTAGGCGTCGGCGCCGACCGCGGGCTGCTTCGCCCGGAAGACCAGGCCCGCGTCGCCGCCACCGGAGGTCACCGTGACGGCGGCGTCGTAGCTGAAGTCGGCGAAGTTGGTGTCCAGCAGCGCCTTGCCGCCCAGCGAGCTGCCCGCCTGGTAGCGCCCGCCGGTGGCCGACCACGATCCGCCGTAGGTGCGCCACCCCAGCGCGTTGTTGTCGTTGAAGTCGTCCTTGACCCGCATGGTGACCGGCTGGATGGTCCCGTCGGCGTTGAAGTGCATGCGGTCGTACGCGAGCTGCCGGTGGTTGCCGTCCGTCTCGCTCAGCGGCCGCCGGTGGTAGACGATGTACCAGACGTCGGTGCCCGGCACGTTGAGCACGGCGTTGTGCCCCGAGCCGCGGGCCACCGCCGGGTCCTGCGCGAGCACCTTCGCCAGCCGCGTGAACGGGCCGAGCGGCGAGGTCGACATGGCGTACGACACCGAGTAGTCGGGGCCCGTCCAGCCGCCCTCGGACCACATCAGGTAGTACTTGCCGTTGCGCTTGAACATCTGCGAGCCCTCGACGTAGCCCGACGGCGTGATCTCCTTGTACGTGCTGCCGTCGCCGAACGTGCCCAGGCTGATCATGTCCGGGTTGAGCTTGACCACGTTGGCGTGGCCCCAGCCGCCGTAGTACATGTACGCCTGGCCGTCGTCGTCGATGAAGACGTCCTGGTCGATCGGCTGCGCGCCGTTCTGGAACTGCCCGATCAGCGGCCGCCCGAGCGCGTCGCTGTACGGGCCCTGCGGCTGGTCGGCCACGGCCACCCCGATGCCGCCGAGCGCGGCGTTGTTCTGGATGTCGTTGGCGGCGAAGTAGAGGTAGTACCTGCCGTTGCGGTACACGGGCGCGGGCGCCCACATCGCATACGACGCCCACGAGACGCGGGCCGTGGTCAGCACGTTGGGGTGCTTCGTCCAGTTGACCAGGTCGGTGGAGGAGAACGCGTCCAGGTAGGTCTGCTCGCCGTAGCTCTTCGAGGTGGTGGGGAAGACCCAGTAGGTGTTGTTGTAGATCGCGACGTCGGGGTCGGCGTACCAGCCGTCGACGAACGGGTTGCCGGACTCGGCCGTCGTCTGGTCGGCCGGCCCGGCGACGGCGGGGCCGGTGGGCGTCAGGGCCAGCAGCACGCCCGTGAGCGCGGCGGCGAGCAGGGATGCGGTGCGTCGCCCGGCACGGCGACGGCGGATGTTCGGCATGGATGCTCCGGATCAGAGGGGACCTGTCGAGGAGCGACGCCGAACGCACCTGGCACAAAGAATAGGTGCGCAGCGATCGATGTCAAGCCGGCCGTCCGCTCGTGTCAGGACAGTGCCGCCGCCGCCGTGGCCCGCACCGCCTCGGTCAGCGCGGCGAGGACCTCGGATTCGAGCCGCCAGTGCTGCCAGTACAGCGGCACGCTGACCCGCCGGCCCGGGTCCAGCTCGCGGTAGCGTCCCGCGGCGAGGTCGTCGCCCGCGAAGCGCTCCGGCACCAGCGCCCAGCCCAGGCCGAGCCGGATCGCCTCGTCGAACGCCGCCACCGCGGGCACGTAGTGGACCGGCGGGTCGAGCTCGCGCCGGGCGACCGCGCGCAGGAACCGGTGCTGCAGCTGGTCCTTGCGGTTGAGCAGCACCGTCGGCGCGACCGCGAGCGCCTGCCCGGTGACGCCCCCGGCGAACCACGCGTCGTGGAACTCCGGTGCGGCCACCGCGATGTAGTGCATCGTGCCCAGCCGCTGCACCCGGCAGCCCTGCACCGGCACGTGCTGCGAGGTGACCGCCGCCATGACGGTGCCGCTGCGCAGCAGGTCGGCGGTGTAGTCCTGGTCGTCCTGGTACACGTCGAACAGCAGCCGCAGCCCCGGCGCGAGCCTGCTGAGCGCGGGCATGAACCAGGTGGCCAGAGAGTCGGCGTTGACGACGACGGCGGCACGGGTCCAGGTCGCGCCGCGCGAGCCGTGGGTCGCGTCGAGCGCCTCGCGTTCCAGCAGGGCGAGCTGCCCGGCCAGGCGCAGCAGGGGCTCGCCGGCCTCCGTGGCCTGGCAGGGCTTGACCCGGCGCACCAGCACCTGCCCGACCGCCTGCTCCAGGGCCTTGATCCGCTGGCTGACCGCGGACGGGGTGACGTTCAGCGCCCGCGCGGCCGCGTCGAAGCTGCCCTCGCGCACCACGGCGGCGAATGTCTCCAGCTGCGCGGAGTCGAGGCTCACCTAAGCAATGCTAACGGTACGTAAGAAACATTAGCTGGAGTGCTGCTTGTCCGCGCCCTACCGTCGAAAGCATGATCGCTTCCCTGCTCGCCGGGTTCACCTCGTCACTGGCCCTGATCGTGGCCATCGGCAGCCAGAACGCGTTCGTGCTGCGGCAGGGCCTGCGCCGCGAGCACGTGCTCGCCGTCGTGGTGACCTGCGCGCTGTCCGACGCGCTGCTGATCACGGTGGGCGTCGCCGGGCTGGGCACGGCGGTAACCGCCCAGCCGGGTCTGCTGCCCGCGATCCGCTGGGGTGGCGCGGCCTTCCTGTTCGGGTACGCGGTGCTGGCCGCCCGCCGCGCGCTGCGCCCGGCGGCGCTGGCGCCCGCGGCCGGTCCCGGCAGCACCCTGCGCGCGACGATGCTGGCCTGCCTGGCGTTCACGTTCCTCAACCCGCACGTGTACCTCGACACCGTGCTGCTGCTCGGCGGGCTCGCCGGTCAGCACGACAGCCGCTGGCTGTTCGCGGCGGGAGCGGCGGCCGCCAGCGCGGTCTGGTTCACCGGCCTCGGGGCGGGCGCCCGCCGCCTCGCGCCGCTGCTGGCCAGGCCGGTCACCTGGCGGATCCTCGACGGCGTCATCGCCGTCACCATGGCGGCCATCGCGACCGGCCTGCTGCTCGCCTGAGCCCACCGCCCCCGCCGGCCCGCGCGTCGCCGTGATCGCTCACGCCGCACCACGTACGGGTCGATCGGAGCCCGAGGCAGGCACGGCTCGTGGCGTCGAGGCTCCGGTCATGCTGTTCCCGCAGCACGACCGGAGCCCTGATCACCGGGCTGCGTCAGAAGGTGCGCTCGCCGGTGAGGCCGAAGAAGTCGTGCCACTTCACGCCGCCGGCGAACCCGCTGCCGGTGGACAGGCCGACGTACACGTCGTTGGTCGGGTGCTGGGAGAACACGATGACGTCGTCGCGGCCGTCGCGGTTGACGTCACCGAGGTACGGGAACTCCCCGGCGAGGCAGAAGAAGTCGTTCCACCTCACCGTGGTGCCGGCGAAGCCGGTGCCGGTGGACAGCGCCACGTACACGTCCGCCTGGGCGTTGCAGGTGAAGGTCACGATGTCGGCCCGGCCGTCGCCGTTGACGTCGCCGACGCGGGTCGACTCGCCGTCGACGCCGAAGAAGTCGTGCCACTTCTGGCCCGGCCCGAACGAGCTGCCCGTGGACAGTGCCACGTGCACGTCGTTGGTGCCGCCGAGGGTGAACGTGATCAGATCGTCGCGGCCGTCGCCGTTGACGTCGCCCAGCGCCGGGAACTCGCCCCACGGGGCGAAGAACTCGTGCCACTTGGCCGGCGTCGTGGCGAACGAAGAGCCGTTCGACAGCGCCACCCGGACGTCGCCGTCTCCGTCGTGGGAGAAGACCACGAGGTCGTCCCGGCCGTCGCCGTTGACGTCGCCGACCGCGGGTACCTCGCTGCCGGCCACCAGCCGGTCGTGCCACTTCACCCCCGCCCCGAACGCGGACCCGGTGGACGGCGCGACGTACGCGTCGTACAGCGGCGACCCGGTGAAGGTGACCGCGTCGTCGCGGCCGTCGCCGGTGAAGTCGCCGGTCAGCGGGGTCTCCTGGAACGGCGCGAACCAGTCGTGCCACCTGCCGCCGCCCGCGAACGCGCTGCCCGTCGACGGCGCCACGTACGCGTCGCCGTTGTGGTCCTGCGTGAACGTGACGATGTCGGCGCGCCCGTCGCCGGTGAAGTCGGTCGGCGAGCCGCCGAACATGCCGCCCCCGGTGAGCTTCACCCGCATCAGCCACACGTTGTACGGGTCCCACTGGGACATCGTGAAGTACAGGTACGGGCTGTTCGAGTCGGCCGACCACGGGTGCAGGTAGGACCCGTAGAGACCGGGGTACTGCGCGGCGGTGGCGACGACCTCCTCGGCGCCCCACGGGCCCGTCGGCGTCGGCGCCGTACGCAGCACCAGCGCCCCTCGGGACTCGTTGAGGTACGCCATCACGTACCGGCCCAGGTAGCGGCTGTACAGCACGGACACCTCGCCGACCGGGCCGGCCGCCACCACGGCCGAGGCCCACTGGTCGGTGACCCACGCCGAGCCGTTCCAGTAGCGGTAGGCGCCGGGCTCCAGCAGCTGCCCCTCGGGCACCCGGGCCAGGTAGGCGTTGCCGAACCGGCCGTTGGGGGTGCCGTAGAGGTAGACGTGGCCGCTCTGGCGCAGCATCGCCGCCATCTGGAACCGGTTGTCCCAGGCGGGGGTGTTCTGCCAGCGCGCGTCGGCATCCTCGACCCAGGTCTGCCCGTTGTCGTCGGAGTACGCGATGCCGCTGTGGTTGGTGTACCAGCGGCCCGCGTCGCCCCAGTGGTTGACCGACATGTAGTGCATGTACTGCCGGTTGCCCACGGAGATCGCGGCGGTCGGGATGACCGTCATCTCGTCGAAGTTGATCTGCTTGCAGGGCAGCACGGTCCCGGCGTGGCCGGGCCGGTCCAGCACCGCGCTGTCGAACGTCATGCCGTCGGCCAGGTGGCGGTCCGCGCTGCGCACCAGCGTGTTGCACCGCCAGTCGATCGTCGCGCCGTTGCCGACGCCGCCGCCCGGCCCGGTCCAGCCGTTGCCGAAGGTGTCGCCGAACAGGGTCAGGATCTGCCCCGACCCGTTGTCCCACATGATGCCCAGGTCGGTGGCCTTGAGCTGCCACTTCGTGTCGGTGGCGTTGATCGAGCCGGGCCCGGTGAGCTTCGCGATCCGCTCCGCGGACCCGGTGACCGCCGCGAGCGCGGCGGCCGGGGCGGCGGTGGGGCCGGCAGCCCCGGGCGGGCGCGTTGCGGTTGGTGCCGGTGCGCGTCGGCGCCGAC
>NZ_JBFAOU010000117.1:0-25398 GCF_040675365.1 Catellatospora sp. NPDC049609
CCGGGCCAGCAGCATGCCCGTCACCAGCAGGAACCGACAGGCGTAATCACGTATCCGAATGCGCGACAAGATCTACTACTCGTGAAAGACCGAGGTTAGCCAGAAGCAGGCAGTAGACGAGTTGAGTACCCCTAGCAGCGCCAAATGATCGTCCTCCGTTGCCCCCTCCGGCAGTTCGACTCGCAGAGTGCTGGGCTTCTCCACTACGCCTGATCTCGTCATCGCGAAATGGTTATGGGTCGCAATCTTCACAAACGAGATGTGGTCACGACTTCGATCATTGACGCTGATCTGATGCCAGCTCAGCCAGTGCCTTCCTGCAGCCCGATAGTCACCATGAGAAAACGTCATCCGCCCCCACAGCGAGGTACGCCAAGGCCACATTGCCTTCTCCGTCTCCCGGCTCGGCTGGGGCCTATCGACGTGCCCGGGCGGCATCAACAGCTCACCGGTAGTCAGAATGACCCAGTCTCGGAGCCCGTCCCCCGCGTTCGCAAGCACCACATCTGCTTCCGCCACTCCAAACCGCCGGAAGCTGCCGACTGGGGCCGCGAACGCGTCCTCAGCGTGGCTGTCACCGAACATTCCCGCCCGCGCGACAAGCTGGCCTACACGACGTGGCGCCGAGTTGATCGCTTCTTTGACCTCCACCGCGCCCCCACCCGAAAGCGACCAAGGGTGGGTGGCCAGTAGCCTTCGGTCGAGATCGACAACGGTCACCCACTCGTCCGAGTAGCCAGGCTCGTCCGCATAGGTAGAGAGCGAGTTCCACACGAGGCCCTTTGCTGGGTCTGTTGGTCGGCCAGGCTCACCCCGCACCCCCATCACCGCACGGACCGTTTCCCCGACTGGTCGGCGGTTGCGACCCACCAAGATCACTGTGGGCGTACCGTGGCCCGGAATGTAAGCGCCGGACGAATCGGCGACCAGGCGCAGGTCCTTCGTCGGTAGGAACCTCTCGATGAGTGGTGCGCCGAACTCTCGCCGCATGAACCCGTTGCCAGTGATCTTGCCTACCCAACCTGGCCGTTCGCCGGTCTTGGCCAAGTCAAAGAAACGCTCCATAAATGGCACCGTCAACTGATACTGGCCTTTGAGGTATCGGTATCGGTCCCGGTATGCGCGGTTTAGTGCCTTATCGCCCACTGACTTGTACGGCGGGTTGCCCACTACCACGTCGTACCGACCATTGCGCAGGATCTTCTGCAAGGCCGCCAGATTCTCCGTCGGGTAGGCGTACGTGGCCGCAGTGCGGTCGACGCTGTACCCTGCCCCGTACTCGATCTCAAGCTGGTCAAGGCCGTGCAACAGCGAGTCGCCGACGGCAAGGTGGTAGTTGAATGCTGGCGCGTTCTCCAGCATCTCGTCGCCGGACGCCAGCATGGCGGCGATGGTGAGCCGGAAACGGGCGATCGCCACCGCGAAGGGGTTCAGGTCTACGCCGTGGATGGCGTCGAGCGCCTTCTGCACGCGGGCCCGCCGCTCCATCCCTGGGGCGTGCCGCTCCCAACGCTCCCGCAGCCGTGTGAACCCCCCGAGGAGGAAGTGCCCGGACCCGCAGGTCGGGTCGATCATCTTGAAGCTGTCCAGCGGTCGCTCGTCTAGGGCTGGCTTCATGGTCCGGTCGAGGATGAACTCCTCGACGAAGACTGGCGTCTGCTTGAGGGCGTACTTTTCCTGCGCTTCCTGCGAAAGCTCCTGGTAGAGGTCGCCGAGGAAGCGGGTGTCCAGCGACTCGTCGGACAGATCGCGCAGCAGCTCGCCGTCCTCGTTGCGCTCTCGCCAGAAGGCCAGCAGTCGGGCCGCCGCGTCGCCGGATGGGGTGACCAGCCAGAGGGCCGATGTCTCGTCCACCAGCTCCCGGGTGGCCGGCATCCCCGCGAGATACTTGATGGCTCGCAGCAGCCACTCCCGGTCGGTGACGTCCGGGTTAGTGCGCGCCTCGTGACGCAGGAACTCGGCCTGGGCAGTCAGCGCCTCCTGCCGACGCTCCTTCGGTCCGGAGATCCATACCTGCTTGATGAGCTTGTTGTCCTCGGCGAATCGGATGAACACGGTGGTCAGGATCCAGGCGACTGCCGCCTGGGTGACACGGTCGTCGGACCACTCCTGCCAGGATCCTGCAGTGCGCCCGCACTGCAGGGCCTCTCGGTGCTGGTCGCGCCATTCCCGATCCACCGCCGGCTGAGTAGCGACGCGGCGGCGCAGGTCGTCCTCCAACGCCTTCAACTCGACGCGTAGCTCGCCGGTCAGGCGCTCCTCAGCCGTCATGCCTTCTCCTTCTCCACCGCCGGTGCGCGCAGCCAATCGTCGTCGAGCCGCAGGAACTGCCCGCCGTGGCCTAGCCGCAGCGGCACGCCGTCCAACGCCGCGCCAGCCCCCGGAGCCTCTGGCAGCAGCAGCCATACAGCCTGGCGGCGGCGGGTAGTCGGGTCGGCCAGCCTAGTCAGTACCTCGGCATGCCCATACCGGGCCAGCGGTGCGGCGTCGGTCACCAGCACCGGTCGGGTGCCCTCGGCCGCGCTATCGGCTGCCTCGGCGATCGCGACCTCGACTGCGGGGATCACGGTACGGACCAGGGCGGCGAGGCCCTGTGCCGGGCGGCTGCCCGCCTCGGCGGCGTCGGCCGCGCGTACCGCGTCCCAGGACACGCCGCGGCGGCCGGCCTCCTCGCGCAGGGCGGCGAGCAGGATCGACGTCACGTCGACCACCCGCGCGTGGTGCCGCTCGGCCAGAGTCCGGGCGGCGGCGTCGAGCCGCTGCGGGACGACGCCGAGGGCCAGAAACGCGCGGCTGCGTACGCTGTCGACGAGCCTCGCATCCTCCTCGGTGGCGGCCGTTCGGGTGGCGCCGGCGACTTCGATGGCCACCACCGATGCGCGGCTGGCCAGCGTGGTGTCGCTGCGGCGGGACGGCACCGCGTAGTGCTCGCCGTCCCAGCGCAGCGGCAGCCCAGCGTCGCTGACCACCCGGTCCAGCCGCAGCCTGGCGGGCAGCGCCGGCAGGTCGGGGAATCGGGCACGGACCCGGTCGGCCAGGTCCTGCACGGTCAGCTGCTCCGAGGGGGCGAGCCCGCCTAGCGCGATCCGGACGGCGGCGGCCGGTTCGAGGTCGCGGTCATGCAGTTCGCCTCGGCGCGATGCGGCGGCCCGAGCGGATAGGCGCGCCGCCATCCGTACCAGCCGCACGTCGTCCGGGGCGGCCGACCCGGCAGGCCACACCGGACGCAGCCGGGCCGCTGCCCGGCCCACCGGCACGATGTCCTCGCCGGAGTCCACAGCGCGAGCGACCAGGTCGTCGGCGTGCCCGCCCAGCGCGTCGGCGATGTCGAGCAGGGCTGGCTCGGTCGCAATGAGGTGGCCTCGGCCGCCCCTGCGGCGGCGTCGCACGATCGGCGGTGTGTCGCCGCCGCCCCGCTCAACGATCTCGGCACGGTCCTGCGCCAAGCGCAGCAGCCCTGCGACGATCCGGACCGACCGGGGGTCCTCTGACGCGGGCGCCAGCGCCGCTGCGACATCGTCGGCAACCGCCAGGCCGCCCATGCCGACGAGAGCCTCGTATGCCCGGCCCATGATCGCGTCCAGCCGCGTGCGGGCAGCAGCGTCGGAGGCCCAGGTCTCCTGGAGGTCAGCCAGCACCCGCGACACCTGCGGCTGACCGCCGAGGCCGAGGACAGCGGCAAGGTCAGTCACTGAGGCGAACGCGTCGGTTGTGGCCCCGTCGCCGTCCAGACCCAGCAGCCGCGCCACGTACCGCTGACGGGTGGGGGTGCGTGCCGCTCGCATTAGCAGGTCGGCGGCGCTGGATGGGTCGGCGACTGGGTCAGAAACAGCCCGATCTGGCGTTTGCGCAAGGCCGGCCGTTGGGCCGAACCGCTCCCGCCACTGCTTGGCCCGGCTACGCACCTCCCGCCGCGTGGGATCGGCTACGCCGCGCAGACGCGACAGCTGCCCTGGGTCGACGGCGGCGAGGTCGCCCACGGTGTTCAGCCGCAACGGCTCAAGCGCCGACAAAGCCCGAGCCGACAGGCCGGATGCCGCCAGGGGGGTCGAGGGCCGAGCCGCCGCGGCGACCTCGTCGGCATCCTTGGGGATAGTGGTGCCCGGATGGGAGAAGACGGCACGCCATGCGCCCAGCATTTCGGTCGCGGTGTGGAAGCGCTCGCGGGCGTCCCGTTGCAGTGCGCGTCGGAAATAGTCGACCAGCGCGCTGGCCACGCTCGGATCGAACAGGCCGGGATCGACCGCCGCTTCGTCGGGGATCACGGCTGGGTTGGAACGGCCATCGCCGTACCGAGGTGCCTGACCAGTGGCCATCTCGAAGAGAGTGACAGCAGCCGCGTACCGTTCCGCGGCTGAGTCCCAGGTGGGCCGGGCAGCAGTGCCGAGGAACGGGTCGAGGTATGGCGGGGTGCCGGCCTCGATCGCCGAAGCCCCGGCCCTGGACAACGAGAAGTCGAACAGGACCAGGTGCTTGGCTCGATCGCTGCGCTGCTCCCGTACCCCCAGGTTGGCTGGCTTGATGTCGCGGTGGTCGACGGCGGCCTTGTCCAGCGCCACCACCGCCTCTAGCACATCGGTGCCGTAACGCTCCAGCAGGTCCAGCGACAGCCGGGGCCGCTCCCGCAAAACCTCCGCAAGCGTGGTTTCACCCGCACTTTCCAGCAACAAGGCGGTGCGATTGCCCACCCGCAGCGGCTCCGGTTCGACGAGGCGGATCAACCGCGGATGGTTGATCTTCGCCAGCGCAGCGAGCACTTCGGCCTCGCCGTGCAGCCGGGCCGCCGCAGCGTCGTCGAGCGCTATCTTGAGCACCCGGCGCTCGCCATCGACCGCCCGGTCCGCCACCAGCATCCCAACCGCAGTTGAACCGGAGCCCAGCCGGCCTACCACCTCGAACCGGTGGCCAAGCAGCATACCAGGGGCCGCCTCCAGCGGATCGGTCACCACCCCGGCGGCGCCTGACTGGGTCTCCCGATCCACCTGATCGAGCTGAGCGAGGAACGACTGCAGATCGCTGAGCCGCTCGCTGACCACCGGCCGAGTCGCGTTCAGCACGAGCTGACGCAGACTCGCCGGCACTTCGGGGACATCGGCCACCAGGTCCAGGCCGCCGTCGCGTGTTAGCCGGTCCCTCACGTCGAGAGCGCTATCCGCAGGCGGACGCCCAGCCACGATGTGATAGGCCACCGCGCCAAGGGCGAATACGTCCAGCCGGACCCGATCAGCGTCGCCGTTCCAGCGCCCTTCGGGGGCAAGGTAGGCGTGTGCGCGCTGTTGTTCCAAATCTGCAGCCGCACGCCCCTCGAGTGCAGCGAATAGGCGGGTGGCCACGCCGCCGGAGGCGGGGCTGCCGCCTGGGGTGCGGCTGGCCCCCGCTTTGTCCGCCCCGGCGACCTGCCAGTCACCGAGCCGCACCTCCACCTCGTCACTGCGCCGGCGTACCAGAACCGCAGCCGGCGTCAGCCCTCGATGAACTACGTGGTGGCGGTGGGCGTAGGCCAGCGCCTCTGAGAGCTGTCGGATCATGAGCACCCGGTTGACCAGGGTCAGTGCGTCGCCGTGGTCGTCGAGCCACAGGTCCAGGCGGCGGAACTCGTCGTCGCGGGGATAGACCAGCCCCACGCCGAGCTCGTCCTCGACCAGATCGCGCGGGCACAGCACCCAGTCATGGTGCAGCCGGCTGGTCAGCGCGTACTCCCGCTCGGCGAGCTGGTGGATGCCCCGCCGCTCAGCCTCGGAGGCACCCGGACGACTCACAAAAAAGCGGATCCGGGCCTGATCACGGCGGGCCAGCCGATGCTCGGCCGGCCAGTCCTGCCAGCCGTCCCCCTCGGCCAGCGGCGGGCCGACCAGCCGCCAGGAGCCCACCTCCCGTTCCCGCCGGAGCGCGAAGCCGATCCGTTCGAACAGGGCAACTAGCAGGTCGTCCTGGTCTATAAGTCCTGGCCGCTGACCGGGCAGTGGTGGCTCAAGCAGCCGCTGGGCGACACTCGGCAGGCCGCTGCGAGCCTGCTGGTCATCGCGACCGAACAGGTCAGTCGCGTCGCTGGGAGGAAGCGCACACCGCCCATCGGGTGCGTGAAGAAACACGCTGTGCTGGATATATGGGATGTGCCGCGAGTCGAAGTTCGGCTGCAGATCGCGCAACGCGTCGGTGATCACGCCCTTAAGCCGTTGGGCCTTACGTCGCGCGAGC
Organism: Catellatospora sp. NPDC049609; assembly: GCF_040675365.1. Classification (NCBI taxonomy): domain Bacteria; kingdom Bacillati; phylum Actinomycetota; class Actinomycetes; order Micromonosporales; family Micromonosporaceae; genus Catellatospora; species Catellatospora sp. NPDC049609. The sequence continues at coordinate 6,199 of NZ_JBFAOU010000117.1, forward strand.
AGTAGGGGAGAGTCTTCGCTACGCCCACCGCGCTGCCATCGATATGCGTTGCCGGTGATCGTGCCCTGGTAGTGCTTCAGCTCCACCAAGTGCAGTCGGCGTTCCCCGAGCACCAACGCATCAACTTCGTACCATTTGCCGTCTCGGTCACGAAACTCAAAGTTTGTCCAAGCCCGGAATGGGCTACGGTCGGGTAGCAGTGAGCGCAGATGAGCGAGCCCTTCCCGCTCGTGCGGGAATTCGGACGGCGTGATCTCGTGCCATCGCGAGCTGTCCTCCCGCACGTACACCCCCTGCTTGTGGCCTGGCCTCGTGCTCGGAGCGGATCAATGCTCCGATGCCGGACATCCCGTAAGAGGTAATCCAGGCCACGCATCCCCACCACAAGCGCCGTCATTCTACGGTTCGCTTCCGACCAAGGCAGCACCGCTACGGTTGGCCGCAGCCGACGGCGCGTACGGATACGAGCGACATCCTGGCAGGCTTCGATCGACCAGACAGTCAAGATTGCGAACACCCAGCAGACCTTCAACTGGCACCCCTGCGGTTGGTGTCAAACTCTGCGCATCCCGGTCGCTCCGTCTAGTCTGTCGGCGGTGATGTGTCGCTATGACTGATCTTGCGAGCAGCTCGCGAGCTTTTTCTACAGCGCGTGATATCTCAGACGCTGCTCTGGAAGAGTTGCGTGCTGGCGAAATCGGTGCGGACGTCTTGGAACTGTTGCGGCGGCTGGGTCGGCAGTGCACCCGGTCGGCACGAACGAACTTTCCGCCACCCGAAGGATATTCTTCGTGGAACGACGACGCCGTTGATCACCTGCTGGCCGATATGTTTGCTCGGCCAGCTGCGGATAATCCTGATGAATGCCACAAATTCGTCCTAGATTGCTACGCGCGGGCGACGGACGGGCCGTCGCTGGAGCGCCTGCTGTTAGCCGCGATCGAGAACTTCCTGAAGGACGAGGCGAAGAAGACCGAGCGGGGCAAGCTCCGCCGAAGACTCGCTGGGCTACTGCACAGGGACCCAAGATTCACGGAGTGTATTGGTGACCGGTGGAGTTTGTCCGCAGGTTCGCCGGAACCTTGGCAGGGTGATGTGGCGGACCTGGACCGAGCGGCGTTCGCAGTGCGTGGCGTCGAGTTCTCGGGCTGGAATCATGCTGGTCCGACGCCGCGGGCCACGGTCACGGCACTGCTGGTCATCACCGAAGCGGTACTCGTCGAGGCGCATGGTGCCGTACGGACAGAAGATCTTGCTCGTGTGCTTCAGGCCCGTTTCCGGCTGTTGCGAGTGCCGTACCTTGTCTCCCTTGATGACATGACCACCGGGTTTGCGGACGTGGCCGGTGGTGAGCGGACAGAGGACACCGCGCTGCGGGCACATCTGTTCTTCGACGGCTTGACCATGGCAGAACGTAGATTGCTGCCGTTCCTCGCTGAGCCGCAGCGTTGGAGCGTCCTGCTGGACGTGGGGCCCTCTGTCGCGAGGGTCGCAGGGCAGTCATTGATCGAGAAGGTGCGCCTGGCCACGGTCGATGATGCAGATCGCGACGAGATGGTCATGGAACTGGTGCGGCTTTGCGTTCGGGCGGACGGGAGTTAGGTCGTCTGTTCGGGATAGGTGTCGTTGTACGAACCGTTCGGTCGAAGGTGAGGATGTCTCGATGGCGCAGGATAGAGAACCGGGCTTGGCGCGCTTGTTGCGTGCGGTGAGCACGGTTCGTGTTCCCGATGCCGTGCGGGCAGCTTTCGAGGCGGAGCCCGGCGAGCCCGCGCCCGGTCAACTGTGGCGGACGCGGTGGGACGAAACGGTGGAACTGGTCGTTCTTCTCGCGGTCAGTGACGAAAATGTGCTCGCTGCCCCGATCTTGCTAGACGACCGCTGCGCCGACGAGGACACCATCATTCTGCCGCCCGCGCAGAATTCGTTGACGACGACCATCGCGATGTGGGCAGGTTTGGCCCGCCAGCTCCCAATGTGCATACTGGACCGGCAGCTAGGTGTCGCAGACATCGGTGTCGCGGACAGTGGGTGGATCGAGCGCCTGGTTGAGGCTGGTGCCACACGCGGTCGACGAGCGGCTGGCCCGTTGGATCCGACAAATGAGGTTCAGGCTCGGTTGACCGACGCGCTGGACTATCTGGCCAGCGCGGTCTGGGCACCGTCAGGGTCGGGTGAACTCGGGCGCTTGCTCGCCGAGGCCTCGCTCGGCCCGCCCCGATTGATCGAACTGCTCGACGTGAGCCCACCCACCGCCCTCGCGCTGCGTCGCGGGCAGGCAGCGGTAACCCCAGACCAGGCGGCGAAGCTCGCACTGGCGCTTAGGTTGCCGGACCGGGTGATTCTGGAAGCCAACCCTGCGCCGTCGCGGAGATTGGTTCAGAGGATGAGCCGCCCTCGGCGCCGGGCTCAGGTGAACAGGCTAGCGGCGCGGCGTGGGGTTGAGGAACGCAGCGCTTGGTTGGCAGCGACGTACTCGGTGAACGCGATGGCGGCACGGCAGACCGGTACGCAGGAACCAGCGTGGGATGAACGAATCGACCAGTACTTCCAGGTCACGTTGGAGTCGTGATGCGCCAAGTTGCACGTGACCTTGTCGCGCGGCAGGCATACGCCATGGTGGAAGTACTGGAGAAGATGCTCCCTGGCTCGCGAGTCCAACTCGCGGAAGATCCTTTCGCCGTGCTTGAAGCGCGCGGTGATCTCGCCGTGCGGATCGTGCCCGAGGCCAAGACCAAGCCCGCTGCGGCCATGCCGGCTTGTAGCGTCGCGGGTATCTACGTCGACGACGAGGTTCCGCCCGTTCTGGCGGTTGCCAATGCCGCCAGTGCGGGGCGTCGGGCGTTCACCGTGCTGCACGAATTCGGGCATCACCTGCAACGCACCGAGCCAGCGCTCATGGACCTGCTGCTGGAGCAGGCTGACGGCGGGCTGACGCTGGAGGACGCGGCCTGCGACGCGTTCGCTGCCGAGATCCTCTTGCCCGCCGATCTTGTAGACCGCTTCATCGACAGCCCCGGTCCCACTGGGCCGCAGATCGTGGATCTGTGGCATGCCTCGACGGCATCGCGAGCGGCGGTCTGCGTCCGTGCCGCCCAGCGCCTGGTCACTCCGGGCCACGTGGTGCTACTTGACGCAGACGGCGCCGTTTCCTTCGCCGCGAGCCTGGGTCTACCACCCCTGGCTCGTGGAAGCCGTCAGGACACCGCCGCTACCGTACGCGACGCGCTCAGCCGCGCCGGTCGGGCCACCGGGCGCACCCGGCTGCACTACCGCGACGGGATCCTGGGGGAGGAACTCCACGCCCAGGTCGTACCGATGGACGGCTACCTGCTGCTGATCGCCGTCACCGATGCCGCCGCCTGGGATACGTTCACGCTCCCATCACGTGACCCCGGCCCTCGGGCCGCCACACGGATCTGCGAGCACCCCGACTGTGGACATGAGTTTCAGGCCTTCGAATCCCCGTGCTCGCGGTGCGCACGACGGGTCTGCCCCGAGTGCGGACGGTGCGGGTGCGCGCCCCGCGTGCGCGAGAAGACCTGCGCAGGCTGCTTTCAACGGCTTCCCGCGTCGGTCTTCACCGGCACCTCCGCCCGTTGCAATGAGTGCGTCTGAGGAGATCTACGCCAACACCGCGGGTGGGCCGAGTTACGTCGTCTGTCCTCGGTGAGAGGCGGGTCAGCTGCGTCTCACCGAGGAGCGCGCACGCCCGGCCACGCGACCTCTCCATCATCAGGCCGGCAGACAGGAACAAGAACGCACATGGCACCACGATCCACGGCGGAGTCGTTCGACGAGTTCGACGCTTCGCTGAACCTCGACCCGCTCGAGCGGGAGCAGGCTCAGCGTCGCCACCAGGAAATCACCGAGGTACTGACCGTAGTGGGCATCGCCAAGTCGACCTTCTTGCAGGGCAGCTTCGCGCGCAAGACCATGCCCAAGCCTCTCAAGGACGTCGACATGGTCGTCCTCCTGGCCGAGGTCTACCGCGCACCGTGGTTCGGCCCCGGACGCGGCGGCCCCGCCGCGGCGATGGCCGAGATCCGCGCCGCCGTCGCCAGCCGCTGGCCGAACGCTCGTTTCGACGCGGAGAAGCAGTCTCCCCACGCACTCCAGGTGACCTTCTCCGACTGCACCTTCACCGTCGACCTCGTGCCCGCCTTCGACGACCCCGAGGGCAGCGAGGACGTGTTCATCGCGGACCGGGACCTCGACCGGTGGGAGTGGTCCAACACCCGCACGCTGCGGCGTGTGGTCACCGAACGCAACCTGGAAACCCTGGGCGCATTTGTGCACCAGGTCCGGATGGGCAAGGCATTCAAGTCCCACGAACCCGTGCTGGAGAAGCTGTGCGGCTTGGCCGTCGAGTCGCTGTGGTACGCCGCCATCAAGAAGAAGATGCCGCACGCCACTGCCATGGTCACCGCCTTCGAGTACGCGGCCGTGGCCGTCCAGGGCAAGGTGCTCGACCCGACCGGCGTCGACGATCTGGCCAAGGACTGGACCCCGGGCGAGCGCCACATGTTCAGCCAGGCCTTCGCACTCGCGGCCAAGCGAGGCAGGGAAGCCCTGCGCCTGGCGGCCGACGGCGAGCACCAGGGCGCGATCGAGATCTGGTTTGCCCTCTTCGGCGAGCCGTTCCCGGCTCCGTCGACACAGACCGCCGCCCAGGCGCTGTCCGCGCTCAGCGCGGGCAGTATCACCTCCACCGGGCGTGCCGTTGCCTCGCAGCGCGGAGCCCAGGTCAACCGGCCGGCGAGGTCATGGCGTACCCGATAAGTGCGGTTCTCGAAGACCCCGCCGTGGCCGCAGAACATCTCCTGTGCCACGCCGACCTGTTCGGCGTGGCACAGGCCACCGGACGCACCGGAGCCCTCGGCGCCGCCCTGCTGGAGCTGACCTTGCTGCCGCTGCCTGCCTTCGCGGCAGAGGGCTATCCGATCGAGCAGGTCCGCCTTGTGATCATGCCGCCCGGTGACCGTGTCCACGCCTACCCGCGCACCGGACGCGGTCGCCGCTACAAGCACCGAAACGTGCAGATCACGGACCTGTGCCTGCAGTACGACCGCGATGATCCCGCCCTGCGGTGGCTCCCGTCCGACGGCCTGGAACCGCTGATAACCCTCATCCAGCGGCATCTGATCTTCGAGGAGGCGTGGCGGCGTACCGGCGACTGGCCATGCGAGGATGCCCCACACGGGGATGACACGCGCGCCCCCCACCGCGTCATCACCGCCACGATGCGAAAGGAACTCAGCCGGTGGTCACGGACATCCTGACCCTCGCGCAGGCCATGGCGAACACCGAGCCCGCACAGGCTCCCGCGATCACCATCGTGCTGTCGATCCTCGGCTCCAGCGTGGTCGCCGGCCTGATCGGCACCGTCCTCGGCAACACCCGCGCCAACGCCACTGCGCGCCGCGAACGATACGCGCAAGCCGCACGGACTCTCGTCGCGTGGGCCGAGTACCCATACCGCATCCGCCGGCGTACCGGCGACGACGCCGCCACGCTCACCGCTCTTGCGGACCGCGGACACGCCCTGCAAGAGCAGCTGGCCGAATCCCGTGCTTGGATCGCTGCGGAGAGCCAGGCAATTAGCGAGGTCTTTGACAACTGCCACCGCGAGATCACCACGCTCGTAGGACCGGCCTGCGGCGCTGCATGGAAAGCAGCGCCCGTCACGACCGGAGCGGAGATGAACCTTGGAAACTTCGGACCCCGTGGCGTAGAGGTCATCGTCGCACGCATGGAACGCGCGGTCATTTACCGCTTCGGGCTGCGCCGCCTCATGTGGCGGCGCTGGGTCATCCAGCGGCTCCGACGTCGATCCTGCCTGCCCGAACCGACTGTCCGCACTGCTCAGATCCCTGAGCCCGCTCCGCCAGCCGATCTGCAGCAGAATCCGTACACATCGTCTGGAACTGGGACCGCGTAGACCCCAGGGAAAGGTGCGCGCCTGATCTACGACTCCAGCTTTGCCGACGCCATCCAGCTCGCCACAGAGGCGGACTAGCTACAACGCACCCGGCGAACATGATTCGCAGTAGAACCGGACCCAAGCGACTTTCATCGCTTTGACCAACTTGTCTGTTATGAACCATATAGGCATATCGGCAACTGGCCCGTGGCTGAAAGACATGTAGAACATCCCAGCCACGGGCGAGTACTTTACCTCCGCTGCCGAGGTGGTTTCCGCAGGTCGACATGGTCCACGAGTGCCAGTCCATGCGATACCTGCCCATGTGCGGATGGGCGTCCACCCCCTATGCGTAGTAGAAGGTGCCCTTCTTAACGTCTGCGGGCGGTGGGGTCGCGCGGGACCGGGGCATGATCGCGCGTTCCGGTCGAAACCCGGAGTCTGACCGCACTTCTCGACACGGAACACCGATCATCACCGGACCGCCCCGGTGCCCGCGGCGGTGGTCATCGCGCGAGCAGGCCCCGGGCCAGCAGGGCCGCCCGGCGCGGCGCGGGCACCACCGCGCGGCGGGCGAAGACGTCGTGGTCGAGGCGCTCGATCTCGTCGAGGATCGCGCCGTACACCAGGTAAGCGGCCTTCACGCAGGCCCGTGAGGCGCCGGGCAGCATGGCGATGCCGGGCAGCGCGGCGGCATAGTGGCGCCGCGCGCGGGCGATCTCGAACGCCAGCAGCCGCTTGATCTCCGGCGTGGCCCTGCCGGCGGCCGCCGCGTACAGGTCGGCGTCGCTCACCCCGAACCGGGCCAGGTCGTCCTGCGGCAGGTACACGCGGTCGCGGGCCAGATCCTCGCCGACGTCGCGCAGGAAGTTGGTGAGCTGGAACGCGAGCCCGAGCTGCCGGGCCGGTTCCCGGGCGGCGGCCGGGTCGGCGGGGCCGAGGATCGGCAGCATCATGGTGCCGATCACCGCCGCCGAACCCTCCATGTACGACAGCAGCGCCGGGTAGTCCGCATACCGGCCGACCGTCAGGTCCATCGCCATGCTGTCCAGGAACGCGTCGAAGTCGGCCGGGTCCAGGCCGAACACGCCGACCGTGTGCAGCACGGCGGGCAGCAGCGGGTCGTCCACGGGCTCGCCGCGCAACCCCGTCCGGAAGCGCTGCGCCCAGCCGCGCAGCCGCCGTGCCCGCTCGGCGGGCGTGGCTCCGTCGAGCCGGTCGACGATCTCGTCGGCGTGGCGGGCGAAGCCGTAGAGGGCGTGCACGTGCGGCCGCTTCCACGCCGGGAGCAGCCGGGTGGCCAGGTAGTAGCTGCGGCCGTGCCGCCGGTGCAGGTCACGGCAGCGGTGGTACGCCCCGGCGAGCGCCTCGGGTATCCCGACGGCACGCCCGGCGTCCACGAACGCCGACTCCCGCACCGGCACGCTCAACCCGATCCTCCTCCGCGCCCGCCCCACCGCAGGCCAGAGGCCATCCTAGGGTGACCGGCAGCTCCGACCACGCCGGCACCATCTTCCCGCCCTTCGACCCGGACATCGGGCCACCCGCTCCCCGGGCGCCGGGCTACGCGGTCGCGGTCAAGCACCACGACCGCGACCGCCCACCGCTCCAGCCCGCTTCGTTTTCGAGCTAATGACGCGTTACGTTCTGTTAATACTTTTTTCGCTCATATTATCCTTTTGCCCTGTTCATGGCCCTTTCGCGGTGTTAGCTGGTAGCACCGACCGAAGGGATGTGCGCATGATTCTGCGCGGAAAACGCATGCTCGAGAACACGACCACCGTCCGGCGCGTCCGGCACGGCCTAGGGGCGGCCGCCCTCGCCGCCCTGCTGGCCACGGGCCTGGCGCAGCCGGCCGGCGCGGAGGAGCCCCAGCCGGCGCCGACCCGCATCACCCAGGACACCAGCCTCACCGTCGAGCCGCAGCAGCGCCGGCAGGCGCCGCGGGGCGTGGCGGACCGGGACCCGGCCGGCAAGCCGAACTGCAAGCCGCAGGCCGGCGGTAAGAAGTGCAAGCCCAAGCCGCCGTGCCAGGCCGGGGACAAGGAATGCAAGCCCAAGCCGTGCAAGGGCCGGGAGTGTCCGCGGCTGCCGGTCTGCAACGCGGGCGGCGGCCGGAACGTGGCGTACACCGCGTACCCCCGGGACGTGCTGCGCTGCCCGAACCTGCCGTCCCTGGGCTTCGAGGCGACCAGCACCAGCGAGTTCGGCGACCAGGTGGGGCTGGCCGCCACCGGCTCGACGGACCTCGCCCAGCTGCGGGTGGTCTTCGCCAGCTGGGGCTGCGGCACCAGCGGGCACTGGTACAGCGACGACTGCGTGACCGCCCCGGGCGCCACGTTCTCGCACCCGGTCACCGCGAACATCTACGCGCCGAACGCGACCGACCCGAACCTGCCCGGCGACCTGCTGGCCACGGTCACCCAGAACTTCGACATCCGGTACCGGCCCTCGGCCGACCCGACGCGGTGCGCCGGCCCGGAGGCGGGCATGTGGTTCAACCCGGAGCTCGGCCAGTGCGAGGACAAGATCCGCCAGCTCCTCACCTTCGACTTCCCCGGCACGCAGCACCTGCCGAGCGAGGTGATCTGGACGGTCGCGTTCAACACCACGCACCACGGGTACGCGCCGATCGGTGAGGCCGCCGCCTGCTTCGCCGCGGACCCGGGCTGCGGCTACGACTGGCTCAGCGTGGGCGCCCGGACCTTCCCGCGGGCGCCGTACGCGGGCACCGACGTCGACCCCGACGGCGCGTTCATCAACACCGAGGTCGCCTCGTTCTACTGCGACGGCGGCGCGGCGGGCGTGGACATCCTGCGCCTGGACACCGGCCCGAACTGCTGGACCGCGTTCCGCCCGCTGGGTGAGATCCGCACCAGCTGAGCCGTCTCCGACCGACCCGTCCCCCGGGTTAAGAAGGGCACCTTCTTATACGCGAAGCGTTAAGAAGGTGCCCTTCCTTCACGTGCGTGGGTGGTGCGGCCCGCCGGCCGACACGTGGGAGCAGCGGCCGGCGGGGGCCTGGGCTCAGTCCGAGCTGAACGCCGCGTCGAACGAGGCGGTGGGCGGGTCGAAGAGGAGGCTGCGCACGAACTGCAGCGCCTGGGGAGCCCCGACGAGGCGGTCCATGCCGGCGTCCTCCCACTCGATCGAGATCGGACCGTCGTAGCCGATCGCGTTCAGCGCCCGGAAGCAGTCCTCCCACGGCACGTCGCCATGGCCGGTGGAGACGAAGTCCCAGCCGCGGCGCAGGTCCGCCCAGGGCAGATGCGACGACAGGATGCCCCGGCGGCCGTCGCCCATGCGCACCTTCGTGTCCTTGCAGTCCACGTGGTAGATGCGGTCGGCGAAGTCGAGGATGAAGCCGACCGGGTCGCAGCCCTGCCACACCATGTGCGAGGGGTCCCAGTTGAGCCCGAACGCGGGCCGGTTGCCCAGCGCGTCGAGCGCGCGGCGGGTGGTGTGGTAGTCGTACGCGATCTCGCTGGGGTGCACCTCGTGGGCGAAGCGCACGCCGACCTCGTCGTACACGTCGAGGATCGGGTGCCAGCGGCGCGCGAACTCCTCGTACCCGGCGTCGATCATCGAGGCGGGCACCGGCGGGAACATCGCGACGAAGTGCCAGATCGGCGAGCCGGTGAAGCCGACGACGGTGTTCACGCCGAGCTTGGCGGCGGCGCGGGCGGTGTCGGCCATCTCGGTTGCGGCGCGCTGCCGCACGCCCTCGGGCTCGCCGTCGCCCCAGATCCGGGCGGGCAGGATCGCCTTGTGCCGCTCGTCGATCGGGTTGTCGCAGACGGCCTGGCCGACCAGGTGGTTGGAGATCGCGTGCACGCTCAGGCCGTACTTGTCGAGCTGTGCGCGCTTGCGCTGGATGTAGGTCTCGTCCGACAGCGCCTTGTCGACCTCGAAGTGGTCGCCCCAGCAGGCGATCTCGAGTCCGTCGTATCCCCACTCGGACGCCAGCCGGCAGACCTCCTCGAACGGGAGGTCTGCCCACTGGCCGGTGAACAGGGTGATGGGTCGGGGCATGTTCGCTCCCTTTCGGTATGCCCGTGGGGCGGTGCGTTCATGGGCGAGAGGGCCGGTCGGTCGGCGTCCGACCGGCCCTCCCACGTCGGGGTGGTGCGACTCAGGCCGCGAACTGCGGCTGAGCCACCTGCGTCCAGGTCGAGTCGGACGCCGCCGACCGCTGGACCGCGTCGAGCACGAGCTGCACGCCGAGCGCCTCCTCGAAGGACGGATGCGGGTCGGTGCCCTCCGCCACCGCCTGCACGAAGTCCCGTGCCTGGTGGGTGAAGGAGTGCTCGTAGCCGATGATGTGGCCCGGCGGCCACCAGGCCGACAGGTACGGGTGGTCCGGCTCGGTCACCAGGATGCGGTTGAAGCCCTGCTCCGGGCCGGGCCGGGTGGCGTCGTAGAACTCCAGCTCGTTGAGGCGTTCGAGGTCGAACACCAGCGAGCCGAGCGAGCCGTTGATCTCGATCCGCAGCCCGTTCTTGCGGCCCATCGCGAAGCGGCTCGCCTCGTACGTGGCGATCGCGCCGCCGGACAGGCGCGCCGTGAACACGGCGGCGTCGTCGACGGTCACCTGCCCGTACGCCTGCCCGTCCCCGGCCGAGCTCGCGGCCAGGCCGCTCATCTCGGTCGGGACCGGCCGCTCCTTGATGAACGTCTCGGTCAGCGCGCTGACCCCGGTGATCCGCTGGCCGGTGACGTGCTGGGTGAGGTCGATGATGTGCGCACCGATGTCGCCCAGCGCGCCGGACCCGGCCCGCTCCTGCTGCAGACGCCACACCAGCGGGAAGTTCGGATCGGTGATCCAGTCCTGCAGGTACACGGCGCGCACGTGCCGGATGACCCCGATGCGGCCGGCGGCGATCATCTGACGCATCAGCGCCGCCGCCGGCACGCGCCGGTAGTTGAACCCGCACAGCGTACGGATGCCCGACTCCCGGGCCGCGGTCGCGGCATCGACCATCGCCTGGGCCTCGGCCACGTTGTTGGCCAGCGGCTTCTCGCACATGACATGCTTGCCCGCGGCGAGGGCGGCGATGGTGATCTCGGCATGGCTGTCGCCGGGCGTGCAGACATCGATCACGTCGATGTCGTCCCGGGCGATCAGCTCCCGCCAGTCCGTGACGTAGCCGTCCCAGCCGAGACGGTCGGCCGCCTCGGCGACCTTGGCTTCGTCACGGCCGCAGACCGCTGCCATCCGGACCCGCAGCGGCAGGTCGAACGCACGGTTCACGGTGCGCCACGCCTGTGAGTGCGCGGCCCCCATGAACGCGTAGCCGACCATGCCGACCCGCAGCTCCTTGTTGTCGATTGTGGACACGGAGTGGGCTCCCGTCGTTACCGAGCCCGCTGGTGCGGGCGATCCATGTCAGGCTTAGAAACCGAGCTTCAGGTAGGTGCTCGCGTTCTCTTTCGTGATCGTCTCGGAGGCCAGGATGATCTCCTTCGGCACCTGCAGCTCGACCAGGTCGGACATGCCCTTGCCCTGGCCGATGAGGCGGGCCAGCGAGATGGCCGAGGAGGCCATCGAGGGGCTGTAGGTGACCGTGGCCTTGAGCACGGTGTTGTCGGCGGCGATGTCCTCGATCGCCTTCTTGGAGCCGGCGCCGCCGACCATGAAGAACTCGCTGCGGTTGGCCGCCGAGATGGCCGCCAGCACACCGATGCCCTGGTCGTCGTCGTGGTTCCAGATGGCGTCGATCTTGGGCAGCGCCTGGAGCAGGTTCTGCCCCTCCTTCTGGCCGCTGTCGGCGGTGAAGCGCGCGGCGCGCCGGTTGGCGACCGAGAAGCCGTAGGTGGCCAGCGCGGCCTTGAAGCCCGCGCTGCGCTCCTGGGTCAGCTCCAGCTCGTCCATGCCGGCGATCTCGCCGATGACCGGCGCCGCGACGCCCTTGGCCTTGAGCGTCTTGCCGATGTAGTGGCCGGCGGCCACGCCCATGCCGTAGTTGTCGCCCTTGATCTGCAGGCGGTACGCCAGCGCGTCGGGGAAGGCGCGGTCCAGGTTGACGACCGGGATGCCCGCCTCCATGGCCTTGAGGCCGAACGCGTTGAGCTCCTTGCCGTCGTGCGGGAGCAGCACGATGACGTCGGGCTTCTCGGCGATCAGGGTCTCCAGCGCCGCCCGCTGGGCCGCGGCGTCCTTGCCCGCCTCGACCTGCTTGAAGGTGACGTCGCTGTACGCCTTGGCCTGCGCGCTGGCGTTGTTCGTGATCGCCGCGATCCAGCCGTGGTCGGCGGCCGGGGCGGAGAAACCGATCGTCACGGCCTTGCCGGCCGCGGCGTTCGGGTTGGACGTGTCGGCGCCCTTGGTCTGCGCGGCGCTCGGCTCGGCCTCGTTGCTGGTGCACGCGGTGAGCAGCGCGCCGGCGGCCAGCGCCGTGCCACCGAAGAGAAGCCTGCGGCGGGACGTGTCCGGAATGTGCTTGGTCATCACGACCTCCTGGTCGTCGCGAGGGTGTGTTCGGTCTGGCGGCCGTCACGTTCGACGGTCGCCCCAGGTGGTGCGGGGTGTGCGGTGATGGAACCTGTACAGCGGGCCGGGCGGGCTGCCCGGCGCCGCGACGGTCAGGTCTGCTGCTGCGTGCCGGCCTTGGGACGGGAGAGGCCGTGCCTTCGGGCGAACTGCGTGACGGACGAGAACCGCAACTGCTGGATCAGGACCGCGACCACGATGATCGCGCCCTTGACCATGTTCTGGACCTCGGTGGGGAGGTTGGCGATGGCGAACAGGTTGGTGATCGCGGAGAACACGATCACGCCGAACAGCGAGCCGACGATGGTGCCGCGGCCGCCCGAGAGCAGCGTGCCGCCGATGATCGCGGCGGCGATCGCGTCCAGCTCGTAGAGTTCGGCCGCGGCCGCCTGCGAGGAGGTGGCCAGCGAGGTGAGCATGATCGCGGCGATGCCGCAGCACAGCCCGGACAGGGCGTAGAGCAGCATGGTGTGGCCGCGGACGTTGATGCCGGCCAGGCGGGCGGCCTCGGCGTTGCCGCCGATGGCGACGGTGCGCCGGCCGAACGTGGTCCGGTTGAGCAGCACCCAGCCCAGCCCGGCCACCACCAGCAGGATGATGACCAGCAGCGGCACGCCGAGCACGCGCTCCTTGGCGAGGCTGTTGATGAACTGGTCCCCGGAGACCTGGGTCTGCTTGCCGGAGATCGCGGCGGCCAGACCGCGCGCCGCGACCAGCATGGCCAGCGTCGCGATGAACGGCACCAGCCTGCCGTACGCGATGAGCAGGCCGTTGACCAGGCCCGCGCCGACGCCGACCGCGATCGCGGTGAAGATCATGCCGGCCGGGCCGAAGCTCTGCGTGGCCACCGTGGTGGCCCAGACGCCCGACAGCGCGATCAGGGCGCCGACCGACAGGTCGATGCCGCCGCCGATGATCACGAAGGTCATGCCGACGGTCACCACGCCGATCGCGGCCGCCTGGGTCAGGATGACCATCATGTTGTTGGTCACCCAGTCGATGTTGCTGTAGAGGTCGGGCCGGATGATCGCGCCGATCGCGAACAGCGCCAGCAGCACCCCGACCAGGCCGAGATTGCGCCACATGCCCTCGGCCGACTCGTTCCTCCACCAGCGTGGACCGGCGGCCACCGCCCCGGACGCCGGTGCGCCGTGCCCGCCCGCGTCGGGCGCCTCCCGCTTCACGGTCTCCTCGCTACGGACGCTCACGACCGCTCCTCGCTGCGCTCGTCGCGGTCGTTGCCACTGAGCCATATGGTTCGCTCGCAAAGCTCGCTCACGCGGCCACCTCTTCAGTCGTCGCGGCGGTCAGCGATCCCGCCATAACCAGATCGAGTACGTCTTCTTCGTTCAGCTCGGTCGCGGGCGCGCTGCGCACCACCCGGCCCTCGCGCATGACCAGCACCCGGTCGGACAGGCCGAGCACCTCGGGCACCTCGCTGGAGACCAGCAGCACCCCGACGCCGTTCGCGGCGAGGTCGCGGATCACCTGGTAGAGCTCGGCACGGGCGCCCACGTCGACGCCGCGCGTCGGCTCGTCGAGGATCAGCAGCCGGGTGTCGCCCAGCAGCCACCGGCCCACGACCACCTTCTGCTGGTTGCCGCCGGACAGGGTGCGCACCGCGCGGCGTACGTCGCGGGGGCGCAGCTCCAGCTGGTCGGCCACCCGCAGCGCCTCGGACTGCTCCTTGCCGGCGTCGGTGAAGCCGGCGGTGGCGTATCCGGGGAAGGTGGTCAGCGTCATGTTGCGGTAGATCGGCTCGCCGAGCAGCAGCGCCTGGCTCTTGCGCTCCTCGGGCGCCATGCCGATGCCGGCCCGCACCGCCGCGGCGACGTTGCCGGGCGGCAGCGTCTTGCCGTTCATCACCACGGTGCCGGCCTCGGCCTGCCGGGCGCCGAAGATGGTCTCCAGCACCTCGGAGCGGCCCGAGCCGACCAGCCCGGCGATGCCGACGATCTCGCCCGCGTGCACGTCGAGGTCCACGTGGGTGAACTCGCCGGAGCGGCCCAGGCCGCGCACCTCGAGCAGCCGCTCGCCCGGCGCGGTGTTCGGCCGCTCGGGGAAGACGTACTCGATGGAGCGGCCCGTCATCCGGCTCACCAGGTCGCGGGTGGGCGTGCTGCGGGCGGGCAGGTTGACCGCCGAGGTGCGCCCGTCCTTGAGCACGGTGACCCGGTCGCCGATCTCGCGGATCTCCTCCAGGCGGTGCGAGATGTAGACCACCGCGATGCCCTGGGCGGTCAGCTCCCGGATGATCCGGAACAGGTTGTCCACCTCGTCGTGGGCCAGCACCGCGCTGGGTTCGTCCATGATGATCAGCTTGGCGGAGTGCGACAGCGCGCGCGCCATGCTGACGATCTGCTTGCCCGCGGCGGGCAGCGACTTGACCATCCGGCCCGCCGGGATCTCGCCGTGGCCGAGCCGGCCGAGCAGCTCCGCGGCCTGCCTGGCGGCCTGGCCCTTGTGCACGAACCCGAAGCTGCGCGGCTCGTGCCCGAGGTAGATGTTCTCCGCCACCGTCAGGTAGTCGACGAGGTCCAGCTCCTGGTAGATGGTGGCGATGCCGGCCTTCATCGCGGCCTGCGGGCCGCTGAACTCGACCTGCTCGCCGAGCCACTCCACCCGGCCGGAGTCCGGGCGGTGCACGCCCGCCAGCACCTTGATCAGGGTGGACTTGCCGGCGCCGTTCTGCCCCAGCAGGCAGTGCACCTCGCCGGCCCGCACCTCCAGCTCGACCCCGTCGAGCGCGCGTACGCCCGGGAAGGTCTTGACCACGTCGGACAGCCGCAGCACGACGTCCGCGGAGTCCACGACTTGCTCGCTCATGACCGGCTCCTCGCTCATGCCTGCTCGAAGGCGATCTCGCTGGCCAGCACCGCGGCGCCGGCGACGCCCGCGCGCGGGCCCAGCTCGGACAGCACCAGCGGCAGGTTGCCCGTGGCCAGCGGCAGCGACCGCCGGTAGACCACACTGCGGATCTCGGCCAGCATGATGTGGCCGAGCTGTGCCAGGCCGCCGCCGATGACGATCATCGACGGGTTCACGAAGCTGACCAGCCCCGCCAGCACGGTGCCGATGCGGCGGCCGCCGTCGCGGATCAGCTGCACGCAGGCGACGTCGCCCTCGACCGCGGCGATCGCCACGTCCATCGCGGTGACCTGGCCGTTGGTGGCCAGCCGCTCGGCCAGCGCCGGCGAGGCGCCGGAGCGGGCCGCCGCGGTGGCCTCGCGGGCCAGCGCGGCGCCGCTGAACACGGCCTCCAGGCAGCCGACGTTGCCGCAGGTGCAGACCGGTCCGTGCGAGTCGACCTGGATGTGGCCGACGTCGCCGGCACAGCCGTCGGTGCCCCGGTAGACCTCGCCGTTGAGGTAGACGCCGCAGCCGATGCCGGTGCCGATCTTCACGAAGAGGAAGTTGTCCACCGAGTGCGCGACGCCCGCGTTGCGCTCGCCGATCGCCATGATGTTCACGTCGTTGTCCACCACCGCCGGGCAGCCGTGCTCCCGCGTCAGCAGCTCGCGCACGGGGAACCGGTCCCAGCCGGGCATTATCGGCGGCGACACGGGCACCCCGTCGCGGAAGCTGACCGGGCCGGGCACCCCGATGCCGATGCCGTCGAGGTGCGCGAAGGCGCCCTCGACCTTGGCCTTGGCCAGCAGCTCGTTGACCCGCTGCAGGATCACCTTCGGCCCGCTGCGGATGTCGGCCGGCTCGCTGTAGTGCGCCACCGGCTCCAGCCGCCCGTTGGTCACCTCGACGTCGATCGAGGTGGCGCCGAGGTCGACCCCGGCGAAGCGCATGGCCGGGTTCAGCTCGACCAGGGTGGAGCGGCGGCCGCCGCGCGACTCGGCCGGGCCGGCCTCGGCGATCTGGCCGCCGGCGACGAGCCGGTCCAGCTCGCCGAGCAGCCGCGGGCGCGGGATGTCGAGGCGGTCGGCGAGCTCGGCGCGCGACAGCGCACCTTCGTCCCGCAGCAACCGCAGCACCCTGACATGCAGGGGATCCCAGAGCACCCGCGCGAGGCTCATGCGCCCGCCTTCCAAACCCGATTGGACGTCACCGATGTGTGTTGTGTCGCACAGGTTACGAGCTTTCGACAAAGCTGTCCATAGCTTCTAGCCGAATCCGCGAAACTTTTGCATGATCAAGCAGAAGTTACCCCTCGGTCGCCAGAACACCCCCGCCTATCAGGCGCAAGTCTTGAAAAGTCGCGGTCTGATAACAGCTTCGAGGCCGCGGCTCGGTGGGAGTCGCGGCCTCGATGCCCGCCGTCGGCACGGCGTGCGGTACGCGGCTGACGGGCCGGCGTGTCCGGCGAGTCAGCCCAGGTCAGGGGCGGTGCGCAGGTCCACGGTGGACGGCGCCGTGCCGTCGAGTTCGAGCACGACGACCTCGTTGCGGCCCGCGCGCAGCAGCGGCCACGGCACGTACAGCGTGCGCTGCGGTCCCGCCGCCCAGTACCTTCCGAGCAGGTGACCGTTGATCCAGACGTACCCCTTCGCGCCCTCGGGGACGGCGAGGTAGGTGTCCGCGGGAGCCGCCACGTCGAGCCACCCCCGGTGGAAAGTCGGGCCTCCGGACGGCAGCCATGGCTCCTCCGCCGGCGGCGCGTCCCACGGCAGCGACGACAGCTCCGCCACATCCACCGGGTACGCCGTGAAGCCGTGCACGAACTGCTGCCCGTGGCGCACCCCGCCGGTGATGCCCTTACGCTCGCCGGTCAGCGGGCCGTAGTTGGTGCGTCCCATGGACTCCACCAGCAGATCGAGCACGGTGCCGTCGCCCACCACCGCCACGTCCACGGCTTCCCCGGTGCCCGTCAGCACCCCGACCTGCACCCCGTCGACGAAGAGGTGCGCCCTGTCGGCCAGGCCGTCCACGGTCAGCGGCTGCGCCCGGCGCGGGCCGGACAGCTCCGTCCGGTAGAGCGTGAGGCCGTGCACCAACCCCAGCTCCTCGAAGCTCGGCGGCATCGCCGCCCGCACCGGTTTCGGGCTCACCACGTCGAGCACGTCGAACAGGCGCAGCGCCTCCGTCAGCGGCACGCTGCCGGCCGGGAGCAGCGGCGCGGGCGGCGGCACGACCGGCGGCTCGACCCCGGTGTGCGCCGCCAGCACCTCCCGCATCAGCCAGAACTTCTCGGTGGGCGCGCCGCGCTCGTCGATCGGGGCGTCATAGTCGTAGGAGGTCACCGTGGGCTGCAGGGCGCCCAGGTGCCCGTCGGCGCGGTTGGCGCCCGCCCACACGCCCCAGTTGCTGCCGCCGTGCGCCATGTACACGTTGACCGACGCGCCCGCCTGCACGATGCGCCGCAGCACGTCGGCGGCGTCGGCGGGGGCACGCGTGACGTGGTCGTCGCCCCAGTGGTCGAACCAGCCGCACCAGAACTCCATGCAGAACAGCGGGTCGTCCGGGCGGTGTTCGCGCAGCGCGGCGAACGCGGCCTCCGGATCTGCGCCGAAGTTGACGGTGGCCGGCACGCCGGGCAGGGTGCCGCCGCGCAGCATGAAGTCCTCGGGGCCGTCCGAGGTGAACAGCGGCACGTCGATCCCGCGGGCACGCAGGCCGTCCGCCAGGTGGCGCAGGTAGTTCCGGTCCGAGCCGTAGGAGCCGTACTCGTTCTCGACCTGCACCATCAGCACGTTGCCGCCGCGGGTGACCTGGTGCGCCGCGACGATCGGGATCAGCTCGTCGAAGTAGGCGTCCACCGCGGCCAGGTATGCCGCGTCGTGGCAGCGGATCCGCTGCCCGGGCCGGCCGGTGAGCCAGGACGGCAGGCCGCCGTTGTCCCACTCGGCGCAGATGTACGGGCCCGGCCGGACGATCGCGTCCAGCCCCTCCTCGGCCGCCTCGGCCAGGAAGCGGGACAGGTCCGCGATGCCGGTGAAGTCGAACCGGCCCGGCGCGGGCTCGTGCAGGTTCCACGCGACGTACGTCTCGACGCAGTTGAGGCCCATCGCCCGCAGCATGCGCAGCCGGTGCCGCCACTGCTCGGGCCGCACCCGGAAGTGGTGCAGCGCGCCGGACAGGATCTGGTGCGGCCGCCCGTCACGCAGGAAGCCGCCCGGGACCACGGCGAACTCGACCATCAGCACTCCCCTGCCGACGCCACACGGCCCGGTCAGCCGCATGGAAAACGTTTACCATCGGCTGGGGAGAGTACACGTGATCACCGCCGGGCGGAACGCCTGTCCTGCCGCTGCTCCTGCCAGCGGGCCAGCGCGGAGCCGACCTGGTCCTGGACGAAGAGGAAGAAGTCGCGCATGTCAGCCATGCGCTGCCCGGCCACCGTGTGCTCGCCGCCCGCGGCCGCGATGACACCCTCCGCCTCGTCGGAGAACTGGCCGTAGAAGCCGCGCTTGGCCGTGGTCACGCCGTACCACGGCTCGTCGGGAAGCCGGTAGCGGTCGCGGCGGGAGCCGGGGGCGGGCTCGCGGACGACGAAGCCCATCTGCATCAGGTAGCGCACCGCGCCGGAGATGGCCGCGGGGCTGACACTCAGGCGCTCGGCGAGGTCACCCGCGGTGAGCGAGCCCTCCTCGGCGCTCATCATCGTCATCAGCACCCGGGACGGCATCCGCGGAAAGCCCATGTCGGCCAGCATCATCGCCATGTGCTCCACAGACCGGCGCACGGCGTCCTCATCACGCGGGGCGACCGCGTCAACTTCGTCGCTCATCACCGACGATGATATCGACCTTCGCACCCTTCACACATTTCTGAACACGCTGCTCCGCGCCGGAGCTGCGCCTGGGCTGGCATCCCGGTATCAGTGATAGGCAATAAA
>NZ_JBFAOU010000118.1:0-24670 GCF_040675365.1 Catellatospora sp. NPDC049609
CGCGGGGTCAGACGGTGAGCATCTCGGCGGTCACCGCGGCCTCGGTGTCGGGGATGTTGAGGTCGCGGGCGCGCTTGTCGGCGAGGGCGAGCAGGCGCCTTATGCGGCCGGCGATGGCGTCCTTGGTGAGCGGGGGGTCGGCGAGGGCGCCGAGCTCCTCGAGGGAGGCCTGGCGGTGTTCCAGGCGCAGGCGGCCGGCGCTGGTGAGGTGGCCGGGGGCGTCGTCGGCGAGGATCTCCAGCGCGCGGGTGACCCGGGCGGCCGCGGCGACCGCGGCGCGGGCGGAGCGGCGCAGGTTGGCGTCGTCGAAGTTGGCCAGGCGGTTGGCCGTGGCGCGGACCTCGCGGCGGACCCGGCGCTCCTCCCAGGCGAGCACGCTGGCGTGCGCGCCGATGCGGGTGAGCAGGGCGGCGATGGCGTCGCCGTCCTTGACCACGACCCGGTCCACGCCGCGGACCTCGCGGGCCTTGGCGGTGATGCCGAGGCGGCGGGCGGCGCCGACCAGCGCGAGCGCCGACTCGGGGCCGGGGCAGGTGATCTCCAGGGCGCAGGAGCGGCCGGGCTCGGTCAGCGAGCCGTGCGCCAGGAACGCGCCGCGCCAGGCGGCCACCGCGCAGCAGACGCTCGCGTTGACCACGTTCGGGGGAAGGCCGCGCACCGGGCGGCCGCGCACGTCGAGCAGGCCGGTCTGGCGTGCCAGCGCCTCGCCGTCCTTGACGATGCGCACGATGTAGTGGCTGCCCTTGCGCAGCCCGCCCGAGGCGAGGATGTGTACCTCGCTCGGGTATCCGTACAGGTCGGCGATGGTGGTGCGCAGTCGCCGGGCCACCGCGCCGGTGTCCAGCTCCGCCTCCACCACCACCCGGCCCGAGACGATGTGCAGCCCGCCCGCGAAGCGCAGCAGCGCCGCCATCTCCGCCCGCCGGCAGCATGGCTTGGGCACGTCGACCCGGCTGAGCTCGTCTTTGACCGCAGCGGTCATCGCCATCGTGTCGTCACCTCGTGGCCGGTCGCGGCTGTGATGCCTTGATGTGTCGTGCCGGATTGTCGTACGTGCTTAACGAGCGGTGCCCAGTAGTGGCACCAGTGCGCGGCCCAATCGGACCGGATCGTGTCGCGGAGTGCCGTCCGCGACGGCAACCGGAGCGATCGCGATGCGGGCACCGAGTGATTCTGCCGCATTCGCGACCGGTTCGGGGTCTGGCACGGCATTCCTGTCGACCAGAACAATATCGACCTTGAGGTCCGGGAGGTACCGACCCAGCGCGTCCAGGTGGTCCGGCAGGGACAGGCCCACCGTCTCCCGGTCGGCGGCCAGGTTCAGGGTGACCAGCCGGCGCGCCGCGCTGGCCGTGATCGCGTGCGCCAACTGCGGCACCAGCAGGTGCGGGATGACGCTGGTGTACCAGCTCCCGGGCCCGAACACGAGCCAGTCGGCCTCGGCGATCGCCGCCAGCGCCTGCGGGCACGCGTCCGGCTCCGGCGGCTCCAGCCGCACCTGCACGACCCGCCCCTGCGCCACGGCGACCTGGTGCTGGCCGCGTACCGTCACCAGCCGCCCGGCCACCTCGATGTCGGCCTCGATGCCCAGCGGCAGGCAGGACATGGGCAGCACCCGGCCCACCGCGCGCAGCATCGCCCCGACGTGGTCCAGCGCCGCCACGGGGTCGCCCAGCTGCTCCATCAGCCCGCACAGCATCACGTTCCCGACCGGGTGACCGGCCAGCTCGTCGGTGCCGTCGAACCGGTACTGCAGCAGCCGCGCGGTGCGGTCGCTGACGTCGTCGGCGCCGGCCAGCGCGGCCAGCGCCTGGCGCAGGTCACCCGGAGGCAGTACATCCCGGCCGGCCCGGATGCGGCCGCTGGAGCCCCCGTCGTCGGCCACCGTGACCACCGCGGTGATCTCCAGCGGCAGCCCGGTCGCCCGCAGCGCGCGCAGGCTCGCGCTCAGCCCGTGCCCCCCGCCGAACGCCACCACCCGGATCCGGTCGCCGCCCCCCGGCGACATGGTTCCGAAGCTCATTCCCGTCCCAGATCGCGGTGCTGGGCGTGCGCGACCACCCGCAGGTCGCGCAGGCGGCGGGCCAGCTCCTCGGAGATGGCGACGCTGCGGTGCTTGCCGCCGGTGCAGCCGACGGCGACGGTCAGGTAACGCTTGCCCTCGCGCTCGAACCCGGGCGCGGTGGCGGTGACCAGTCTGGCGTACGTCTCCACGAACGTGTTAGCGCCGCGCTGGCCCAGGACGTAACGGCTCACGCCCTCGTCCCGGCCGGTGTGCTCGCGCAGCTCCGGCACCCAGTACGGGTTGGGCAGGAACCGGGCGTCGAGCACGAAGTCGGCGTCCGGCGGCAGGCCGTACTTGAACCCGAAGCTCAGCACGGTGACCCGCAGCCGCAGCGCCTCCGGGCTGGCGAACAGCTCCTCCACCCGGGCGCGCAGCTGGTTGACGTTCAGGTGCGAGGTGTCGATCAGCACGTCGGCCTGCTCGCGGGCCTCGGCCAGCAGGGCGCGCTCGGCGGCGATGCCGTCGGACAGCCGCCCGTCGCCCTGCAGCGGGTGCGAGCGGCGCACGCTCTCGAACCGGCGGATCAGCACCTCGTCGTCGGCGTCGACGAAGACCACGCGCGGGGAGAAGCCCTTCTCGCGCAGGTCCCGGATGGCGCCGGCGAGGTCGGTGGAGAAGACGCGGCTGCGCACGTCGAGCACCATCGCGGTGTGCCGGGCCGCGCCGCCGGCCTTCGCGGCCAGCTCCGCGAGCTGCACCAGCAGCGCCTGCGGCAGGTTGTCGACGACGTAGTAGCCGACGTTCTCCAGCGCCCGGGCCACCGTGCTGCGGCCGCCGCCGGAGACCCCGGTCACCACGACCAGGTCCGTGGCCGGCCGCTCGCCGGTCTCGTCCGCGGCGGCCCGCGGCTCGCCGGGCGTGCCCCGCCTGGCCGTCGTATCCACGCTCACGTGCGCCCCCACTGCTGGTCGTCGCCGCCCGCACGGGCAGCGGCCCGCCTTCCCGACAAGCCCAGGACGGCCGCGGCAGCGGGCGAGCAGGTTGCCGCCGAATGCCGGCAACGGAGAACCATCCTAGCCAGGGGTGCCGGAATCCTCCGCCGCCGTGGGCGCCGCGTCGTCGCGTACTGCCGGCTGAGCCGGGACGGCGAGCGGAAAGGCGACTCCGGCCTCGGGTGACGGCGTGGCCTCGGGCGGCGGGAGCACGCCGAGGGCGACCAGCACCGCCTGCGCGATCCGCGGGCCGATGCCCGGCACCTCGGCGATCTCCTCGATGCTCGCCGCGGACAGGCGCTTGAGCGAGCCGAAGTGGCGCAGCAGCGCCTTGCGCCGGATCTCCCCCAGGCCGGGCACGCTGTCGAGGTCCGAGGCGGTCATTCGCGCGGAGCGGCGCTCGCGGTGGAAGCGGATCGCGAACCGGTGCGCCTCGTCGCGCACCCGCTGCAGCAGGTAGAGCCCCTCGGCGGTGCGGGCCAGGATGACCGGCATCGGGTCGTCGGGGAGCCAGACCTCCTCCAGCCGCTTGGCCAGGCCGCACACCGCGACGTCGGTCACCCCGAGCTCGGTGAGCACCCCGGCGGCCGCGTTGACCTGCGGCGCGCCACCGTCGACCACGACCAGCTGCGGGGGGTACGCGAACCGGCGCGGGCGCCCCGACACCGCCTCGGCCTCCGGGTCGGCCGGTCCCTCGGCCAGGTAGCGGGCGAACCGCCGGCGCATCACCTCGCTGATCGCCGAGACGTCGTCGGTCGCGCCCTTGATGATGAACCGCCGGTAGTCGGACTTCTTCGGCACGCCGTCCTCGAACACGACCATGCTGGCCACCACGTCGGTGCCCTGGATCTGCGAGATGTCGTAGCACTCGATGCGCAGCGGGGCGCTGCCCAGGCCGAGCGCGTCCTCGATCTCCTCCAGCGCCCGGCTGCGGGCGGTCAGGTCGCCCGCACGGCGCAGCTTGTGCTGGGCCAGCGCCTGCCCGGCGTTGCGGGCGACGGTCTCCAGCAGCGCCTTCTTGTCGCCGCGCTGCGGCACCCGGATGGCCACCCGCGAGCCGCGGTGCTGCGACATCCACTCGGTGAGCGCGTCGACGTCGGCGGGCAGCTCCGGCACGAGCAGCTCGCGGGGCACGTCGGACTCGCCGGTCTCGCCGCCGTAGATCTGCGTGCAGAAGTGGTGCACCAGGTCGCCGACGGTCAGGTCCTCGGTCTTGTCGACCACCCAGCCGCGCTGGCCGCGCACGCGCCCGTCGCGTACGTGGAACACCTGCACCGCGGCTTCGAGCTGGTCGTCGGCGAACGCGACCACGTCGGCG
Source organism: Catellatospora sp. NPDC049609 (assembly GCF_040675365.1). NCBI lineage: Bacteria > Bacillati > Actinomycetota > Actinomycetes > Micromonosporales > Micromonosporaceae > Catellatospora > Catellatospora sp. NPDC049609. The sequence goes on from NZ_JBFAOU010000118.1 coordinate 4,316, forward strand.
TCGGTGCCGTCGGACAGCACGATGGACTGCTTCTCCATGGCCCGGCGCAGCGCGATCAGGTCGTCGCGCAGGCGCGCGGCGCGCTCGAACTCCAGCGCGGCCGACGCCTCGTGCATCTGCTTCTCCAGGCGGCGCTGCATGTGGTCGGTTCGCCCGGCCATGAACTCGCAGAAGTCGTCGACGATGGCACGGTGCTCGGCCTCGGTGACCCGGCCCACGCAGGGCGCGGAGCACTTGTCGATGTCGCCGAGCAGGCACGGCCGGCCGATCTGCCCGGCCCGCTTGAACACCCCCGCCGAGCAGGTGCGCGCCGGAAAGATGCGCAGCAGCAGGTCGAGCGTCTCCCGGATGGCCCAGGCGTGCGAGTACGGCCCGAAGTAGCGCACGCCCTTGCGCTTGGCGCCGCGCATCACCAGCAGCCGCGGGTACTGCTCGTCGAGGGTGACCGCGAGGTACGGGTACGACTTGTCGTCGCGGTACTTCACGTTGAAGCGCGGGTCGTACTCCTTGATCCAGGAGTATTCGAGCTGGAGCGCCTCGACCTCGGTGCCGACGACGACCCAGTCGACGCCGGCGGCGGTGGTCACCATCTGCTGGGTGCGCTGGTGCAGCGTCCAGACGTCGGCGAAGTAGGAGTTGAGCCGGCTGCGCAGGCTCTTGGCCTTGCCGACGTAGATGATCCGGCCCTGCTCGTCACGGAACCGGTACACACCGGGCGCGTCGGGGATCGTGCCCGGCGCGGGCCGGTACTGGGACGGATCAGCCACGCGGCAAGCCTATCGGGGACCCCTGACGATCACGCGAGACGGATCTCGCCGTTCTCGACCGTGATCTTCTTCTCCTCCAGCGGGCGGGGGGCGGGCGGGGACAGCACCGCGCCGTCGGCGATGGCGAACTCGCTGAAGTGGCACTGGCACTTGATCTTGCCGTTCTCCACGGCGCTCACCGGGCACTGCATGTGGGTGCAGATGTTGTTGAAGCCCTTGAACTGGCCCTCGGTGGGCTGGGTGACGACGACGCCCTCCTCCTTGAAGATCACGCCGCCGCCCACCGGGATGTCGGTGGTCTTGGCCAGCACCGTGCCGCCGCCGGCCGGGGTGGCGCCGGTCGAGGCACCCGCGCCCGCGGACGGGTCGGACGCGCCAGTCGGCGTGGACGGCGTGGACGGGCTCTCGGAGCCGCAGGCGGCGAGCAGGGCACCGGCGCCGACGGCGCCCGCGGTGGTCAGCAGGACCCGGCGCGAGGTGGCGGCGGGGGTCACGTCACTCATGAGGGCCTTCCTTAGGTGAGGGATGTTCCCGATCAACCTATCCGGCCGCACTGAGATTTAGCTGCGAGTTCAACTATCTTTCTCGCCGAGCAACGCAAGATCGTCCAACTTGCCAGGCACCTGGGCGTATCTCGGGCTCGCTTTCGCCCATGTGCCTGGCAAGTCGGACGATCAAGGGGCGCGTCAGACGGCCGCCTTCGCGCGGGCCTTGCGGGCGCGCGGCGGGGTGACCGGGGCGGCGGGGGCCGCGGCGGCCAGCATCGGCTTGAGGAACTGGCCGGTGTGGCTCTCGGCCACTGCGGCGAGCTGCTCCGGGGTGCCCGTGGCGACCACCGAGCCGCCCTTGTGCCCGCCCTCGGGGCCCATGTCGATCAGGTGGTCCGCCGACTTGATCACGTCGAGGTTGTGCTCGATCACGATCACCGTGTTGCCCTTGTCGACCAGGCCCTGCAGCACCAGCAGCAGCTTGCGGATGTCCTCGAAGTGCAGGCCGGTGGTCGGCTCGTCGAGCACGTACACCGTGCGGCCGGTGGAGCGCTTCTGCAGCTCGGAGGCGAGCTTCACGCGCTGCGCCTCGCCGCCGGACAGGGTCGGCGCGCTCTGGCCCAGCCGGACGTAGCCCAGGCCGACGTCGACCAGCGTCTTGAGGTGGCGGTGGATGGCCGGGATCGGCTCGAAGAACCCGGCCGCCTCCTCGATCGGCATCTCCAGCACCTCGGCGATGGTCTTGCCCTTGTAGTGCACCTCCAGGGTCTCCCGGTTGTACCGGGCGCCCTTGCACACCTCGCACGGCACGTACACGTCGGGCAGGAAGTTCATCTCGATCTTGATGGTGCCGTCGCCGGCGCAGTTCTCGCAGCGGCCGCCCTTGACGTTGAAGGAGAAGCGGCCCGGCCCGTAACCGCGCACCTTCGCCTCGGTCGTCTCGGCGAAGAGCTTGCGGATGTTGTCGAACACGCCGGTATAGGTGGCCGGGTTCGACCGCGGCGTCCGCCCGATCGGCGACTGGTCCACGCCGACGACCTTGTCCACGTGCTCCAGGCCGGTGACCCGGGTGTGCCGGCCCGGCACCATGCGCGCCCCGTTGATCTGGTTCGCCAGCACGGTGTACAGGATGTCGTTGACCAGCGTCGACTTGCCCGAGCCGGACACGCCGGTGACCGCGATGAACTGCCCCAGCGGGAACGCCACGCTCACGTTGCGCAGGTTGTGCTCGCGCGCGCCGACCACGGTCAGCTCCCGGCCCGGGGTCGCCGGCCGCCGCTGCTGCGGCGTGGCGATCCCCTTGCGGCCGGACAGGTACGCCCCCGTCACCGACTCCTCGTTGACCAGCAGCTTGTCGTACGGGCCGCTGTGCACGATGCGGCCGCCGTGCTCGCCCGCGCCGGGGCCGATGTCCACGATCCAGTCCGCGGTGCGGATGGTGTCCTCGTCGTGCTCCACCACGATCAGGGTGTTGCCGAGGTCGCGCAGCCGGACCAGCGTCTCGATCAGGCGGTGGTTGTCCCGCTGGTGCAGGCCGATCGACGGCTCGTCCAGCACGTACAGCACGCCCACCAGGCCGGAGCCGATCTGGGTGGCCAGCCGGATGCGCTGGGCCTCACCGCCGGACAGCGAGCCCGACGGCCGGTTCAGCGAGAGGTAGTCCAGGCCGACGTCGACCAGGAAGCGCAGCCGGGCGTTGATCTCCTTGAGCACCCGCTCGGCGATGAACCGCTGCCGGTCGTCCAGCTCCAGCCCGGCCAGCACCACCGCGGCCTCGCCGACCGACAGCGCGCACAGCTCGGCGATGTTGCGCCCGTCCAGCGTGACCGCCAGCACCTCGGGCTTGAGCCGGGTGCCCGAGCAGACCGAGCACGGCACCTCGCGCATGTAGCCCTCGTACTTCTCGCGGGACCACTCGCTCTCGGTGTCGGCGTGCCGGCGCTCCAGCCACGGGATCACGCCCTCGAAGCCGGAGTAGTAGGACCGCTCGCGGCCGTACTTGTTCCGGTAGCGCACGTGCACCTGGTTCTCCGCGCCGTGCAGGACCAGCTTCTGCGCCCGCGCGGTCAGCGCCCGCCACGGGGTGTCCAGGTCGAAGCCGTTCTCCTCGCCCAGCGCCTCCAGCAGGCGGCCGAAGTACTCCATGGTCTGGCCGCCGGCCCACGGCGAGATCGCGCCCTCGGCGAGGCTCTTCTCCGGGTCCGGGATGACCAGCTCGGGGTCGACCTCCTTCTTGGTGCCCAGGCCGGTGCACTCCGGGCACGCGCCGTAGGGCGAGTTGAAGGAGAAGACCCGCGGCTCCAGGTCCTCGATGCCCAGCGGGTGCTCGTTCGGGCAGGCCAGGTTCTCGGAGAACTTGCGCTCGCGGTGCTCGTCGTCCTCGGGCAGGTCGACGAAGTCCATGATCACGATGCCGCCGGCCAGGCCGAGCGCGGTCTCCACCGAGTCGGTGAGCCGCTGCTTGGAACTCGCCTTCACGGCGAGCCGGTCCACCACCACCTCGATGGTGTGCTTCTGCTGCTTGGCCAGCTTCGGCACCTCGGTCAGCGGGTAGACCACCCCGTCGACGCGGGCCCGCGCGAAGCCCTTGCTCTGCAGGTCGGAGAAGAGGTCGAGGTACTCCCCCTTGCGGCCGCGGATCACCGGGGCGAGCACCTGGAAGCGGGTGCCCTCCTCCATCGCGAGCACCCGGTCCACGATCTGCTGCGGGCTCTGCCGGCTGATCAGGTGGCCGCACACGGGGCAGTGCGGCTGGCCGACGCGGGCGAAGAGCAGGCGGAGGTAGTCGTACACCTCGGTGATGGTGCCCACGGTCGAGCGCGGGTTGCGCGAGGTCGACTTCTGGTCGATGGAGACCGCCGGGCTCAGGCCCTCGATGAAGTCGACGTCCGGCTTGTCCATCTGCCCGAGGAACTGCCGGGCGTACGACGACAGCGACTCGACGTAGCGCCGCTGCCCCTCTGCGAAGATCGTGTCGAAGGCGAGGCTCGACTTGCCGGAGCCGCTCAGCCCCGTGAACACGATCATCGCCTCGCGGGGCAGGTCCAGACTGACGTCGCGCAGGTTGTGCTCGCGCGCCCCACGGATGATCAAGCGGTCGCTCACGGCGGCTCTCCCCACACGGCTGATTCAGTGATGTCCTCAAGCGTCCACGCGCCGGCGCCCCGAGGGGTCACCCCAGGCTCCGTGCCTGCTCAGCGGGCGTGGGGCAGGCAGCAAAACGCCCCCTGCTCTACGCGCAGTCGCGTGCCTGGGCAACTCTAGCCCTGCCCTCCGACATTCCCGCCGCGCGCCACGAACATACGTGCTAACACGGCGTTTCGCCCCAGTCACGTGACCGCCGCCACCGGCCAGATCCACCCCACCGCATGTCACCCACCCGAGTGACCCGCTGGAGTGAAGATGCCTGGTGATCACCAGCCCGCCGCCCCACGGTACCCACCGCCCCGCCCCGATCGCCTCGCCTTGATCGCGACGATCTTGCGTGAAGTGTTAGGGATTTGCCCGTTTCGGGCGTGTCGCACCCACAGTCCGCGCAAGATCGCCGCGCAAAAGGACGGGGTGGGGTCAGCGGGAGGGGCGGCGGAGGGGGGTGGGGCGGGTGGCTCGGGTGCGGGCGCGGCGGGATTCGTAGGCGAGCTCGCGTTGGAGTTTGCGCCAGCTTTCCCAGCGGCGGGCGGGGAGGGTGCCGGCGTCGAGCTCGCGGCGGACCGCGCAGCCGGGCTCGGTGGTGTGGGCGCAGTCGGTGAAGCGGCACTGGGCGATGAGGGAGACGATGTCGGCGAAGGTGCGGTCCAGGCCGGTCTCGCCGTCGAGCAGGCCGACGCCGCGGATGCCGGGGGTGTCCAGGACGGCGCCGCCGCCGGGGACGGGCACCAGGGCGCGGTGGGTGGTGGTGTGACGGCCCTTGCCGTCGACGCGGCGGATGGCCTGGGTCGCCATGACGGTGGTGCCGATCAGGGCGTTGACCAGGGTCGACTTGCCGGCGCCGGAGGCGCCGATGAGGCCCAGGGTGCGGCCGGGGGCGATCAGGGGGCGCAGCGCGTCCAGGCCGGTGCCGCGTTCGGCGCTGACCGCGAGCACGGGCACTCCGGGGGCGAGGTCTTCGAGCTCGGCGACGAGTGCGGCGGGGTCGGCGACCAGGTCGGCCTTGGTCATCACCAGCAGCGGCTGCGCGCCGGACTCCCAGGCCAGCGAGAGCAGGCGCTCGATGGTGCCGGGCTCGGGCATCGGGTCGGGTGAGGCGATCACCGCGGCGGTGTCGAGGTTGGCGGCCAGCACCTGGCCGGTGGCGTCCTTGTCGGCGGTGCGGCGCACGATCGCGCTGCGCCGGGGCAGCACCGCCTCGATGGTGGTGCGCTCGTCGGGCCAGCACCGCAGCGCCACCCAGTCACCGGCGCAGGGCAGCGCGACCGGGTCGGCCGCGGCCGCGAGCATCGCCGGGCCGCCGAGGCTGGCCCGGTGGGTGCCGGACGCGGTGAGCACGGTGCAGACGCCGCGGTCGGCGCGCACCACCCGCCCGGGGACGTGGTCCGGCCGGTCGAAGAGGGGGTACGCGGAAGCGAAGTGGTCGTCCCAGCCGAGGGACGACAGAGAGACGGTCATCTCATTCCTTGTCGTGGATGCGCGAGTGGCGGAAGGGTCACGCCGTCCGGGAGGACGGCGTGCTGGATACCTCGACAGACATGGGCGCCACCTCCTCGGCAAGTCATCGCGCGGGTCCGTCCCGCGGCTGCGCATCACGGTACGCGCCGGCCGTCCCCGCGGCCACGGCATTTCGGCCGGCCGCAGGTCGGGGCAGGTCGGCCCGGCCTACTCGCCGGGCGGGGCGTCGACCGACGGGGAGCGGCCGGCCACCACGAGGGAGCGGTAGGCGTAGTGGTAGTCGGCGCAGCCGGGGCGGTGGCAGAGCCGGCAGCCGGCCCCCGGCGCGCCCGGATCAGGCAGGTGGTCGCGCAGCATGCGGCGGTATCCCATCGCCTGCGCGTCAGTGATGCGTCCAGTGTGCACATCGCCTCCCCGGCACGAACCGGCTTCCCTTCCACCTTGCACGTGCGAAATTCAACTTGCAAGCCGACTCACCCTGAATTCTGGCGGATCGGCGCCACCCCTTGCCTGATCAGTGGAACCACCAGCAGACTTGGCGACGCACCGTCGGTAAAGGAGTGTCATGGCCACCTCGGGCACCTCGCTGCGCCGCCGCCGCCTCGGGGTGGCCCTGCGGGAGCTGCGCGAACGGGCCGGCATGACCCACCAGCAGGTGGGCCCGGCGCTGGACTGCTCGCCCTCGAAGATCAGCCGGATCGAGAACGGCGAGGTCGGGGTACGCCGCAGCGACCTGCTCGTGCTGCTCGACCTCTACGGCCTCGACGACGCCGGGCAGCGCGAGGAGCTGCTGGAGCTGGCCCGCGAGTCGAAGCGGCGCGGCGGCTGGTGGCTGAAGTACGGCGAGGTGTCGAGTCCGTACCTGAAGCTGATCCAGCTGGAGGCGGAGGCGGACTCCATCCGCGGCGCCGAGCTGATGTTCGTGCCGGGCCTGCTGCAGACCGAGGACTACGCCCGCGCCGTCATCCACGCCACCCGGCCGCAGGACGGGCCCGAGGAGGTCGAGCGGCGCACGCAGATCCGGCTCACCCGCCAGGAGCTGCTCAAGCAGGACCGCCCGCCGGAGTTCTGGACCGTGCTCGACGAGGCGGTACTGCACCGCATCGTGGGCAGCCGGGCCGTCATGGCCGAGCAGCTGCGGGCGCTGGCGGCGGCCAACGAGCTGCCGCACATCACGGTCCAGATCCTTCCGTTCGCCCACGGGGGGCACGAGGCCATGGCCGGGGCGTTCCGCATCCTGCGCTTCCCCGACAGCAGGGATCCGGACACCGTCTACTTCGAAGGCTTCGCCGGGGATCTGTACCTGGACGATTCGCCCGAAATAGCCCGTTGTAGCCTTGTTTTCGACCATCTCTGCGCGGCGGCACTCAGCCCGCAGCTGTCCAGCCTTCGCATGCTGGAAGTGGCGCAGAGTCTCTCGGGGTGAGCCCGGTTCAGGAGGAGTTGTTCAGTGCACCATGCCGATCTCTCAGACGCAGTGTGGCGGAAGAGCAGCCGCAGCGGCGGCAACGGCGACTGCGTCGAGACGACCGTGTTGACCGGGGCGGTCGCCGTCCGCGACTCGAAGAACCCCGCCGGACCCGTGCTGATGTTCAGCACGGCCGACTGGGGATCGTTCCTGGCCGGCACCAAGGCGGGCGAGTTCGACCGCTGACCTCGCCGACCGCCGCCGCCTACCAGCCCTCGGGCCGGTAGGAGCCGAACGTCCACTGGTTGCCCTCGGAGTCGGCGGCGGTGTAGCTGCTGCCGCCGTACTCCTCCTTCTTCGGCGGGTAGACGATCTCCGCTCCGTTGGCCATGGCCCGGTCGTGGTGCGCCTGCACGTCGTCCACGATCACGTAGAGCCAGGCCGGGCCGCCCGCGAAGGGCCTGCGCCCGTCCTCGCCGTCCGTGGTCGAGCTGACCATGACCATGCCGCTGCCGTGGGTCAGCTCGGCGTGCGCGACCGTGCCCTCCGCCCCGGGCACGACCAGCAGCTCGCGGAACCCGAAGGCGTCGCGCAGGAACCGGATCGCGGCGGCCGCGTCGCGGTAGCGCAGTGTGGGGATGACCGTTGCACCAGACATCTCGACCTCCCTTGGCGACGCTACCCCGATCCGCGACCCGCCACCCGCCTTCGGGTCACCGGGCCCGGTCCAGGCGGCGCAGGTCGTAGCGGCGGATCAGGTCGACGATCCGGTCGGCGTAGCGGGAGCCCCCGGGATGGCCGGCGGCCTGCAGGACGCGCACGAAGCGCTCGGGGTCGGCCGCGTCCGCCGGCGCCGCCGCGTCCCGCGCCTCGGCGGCCAGCAGGCGAGCCTGGTCGAGGAAGGAGTCGGCCGGCCCGCGGTACGCCCGCAGCGCCGTCGCGCCGTACTTCCGGCAGCCCAGGCCGCCGGGCGGGGCGGCCGCCGGGCACGCCGTGCCGAAGTAGTTGTGGTCGTGGCGGGCGGCCTCCGCCCGGCCCCAGTCCGATGCGTACACCGCCTGGGCGACCAGCACCGAGGCGGGCACGCCGTGCGCGCGGGCGGCGGCCCGGGCGGGACCGGCGGCGGTCGTCACGAACTCGCGCGAGCTGACCGGCGGGGTCCGCGACGGCTCCTGGCCGCACCACGGCAGCCAGGGGCGCTGCGGCGCCCAGCGCACGTACGCCTCGGCGACGTAGCGGCCGCCGGACAGCCGCAGCCAGGTCCCGGACCCGGCGACCGGCTGGCCCGTGACCTGGCAGCGCACGGCCAGCGCCTGCCCGTCGTCGACCGTGCCGAGCCGGACCGCGCCGGTGCCGGGCTCGCCGCGCACGTTGAGCACCGAGCCGCCCGCGGCCACCCGGGCGGTGACCGCGTCGACCGGGGCGGCCCCGCACCAGGGCACCTCCGGGCGGGCCGCGGGCCAGTCCAGGAAGGCGTCCGGCAGGTAGCGGCCGGTGCCGACGCGCATCCAGTACGCGGTGCGCCGCTGCGTGCCGGACACCCGCTCGCCCCAGACCTTGCAGCGCACGGCGACCCGGGCGTCGTCGCCGAGCGACGCCATCGCCCGCCGGTCGGTGGCCGGGCCGGAGCGCACGGTCACCGCGCCGCCGTCGGTGTCGACGCGGACCCCCGTACCCGTGACCGGGTCCACCCCGGCGGCACCCGGCAGCGCACCGGCCCGGGGCGGCCCGGCCGCGACGGCCGGCGCGGGCAGCGCCACCAGCAGCAGCAAGGGCATGATCAGGACGGTGCCCAGCACCGTACGCGGGCTAGCCGACATACCACTGATAACGGCATCAACGCCGGAAAGACACCCATACCACCGGGTGACACCCGCCACGGGAACGACCCCGACCGCTGATTTTGATCACGCCTGCCGGACAATGGATGCATGCAGACCCGCCCCGATCTCCGTAACGTCGCGATCGTCGCTCACGTCGACCACGGCAAGACCACGCTCGTCGATGCCATGCTCACGCAGGCCGGCGCCTTCCACGCGCGCGCCGCCGCCGCCGACCGTGTCATGGACTCCGGCGATCTGGAGCGGGAGAAGGGCATCACGATCCTCGCCAAGAACACCGCCGTCAAGTACGTCGGCGAGAGCGGCGAGCAGGTGACGATCAACATCATCGACACCCCCGGCCACGCCGACTTCGGCGGCGAGGTCGAGCGCGGCCTGTCCATGGTCGACGGCGTCATCCTGCTGGTCGACGCCTCCGAGGGCCCGCTGCCGCAGACCCGGTTCGTGCTGCGCAAGGCGCTCAAGGCCCGCATGCCGATCATCCTGGTCATCAACAAGGTGGACCGGCCCGACGCGCGGATCAAGGAGGTCGTGGACGACACCTACGAGCTCTTCCTCGACCTCGACGCCGACGAGTCGCAGATCGACTTCCCGATCGTGTACGCCTGCGCCCGCGACGGCATCGCCTCGCTGACCCAGCCCGAGGACGGCAAGGTCCCGAGCGACAGCGACTCGCTGCAGCCGCTGTTCCAGACCCTGCTGGACACCATCCCGGCGCCCAAGTTCACCGAGGGCGCGCCGCTGCAGGCGCACGTCACCAACCTCGACGCGTCGCCGTTCCTGGGCCGCCTCGCGCTGTGCCGGGTGCGCGAGGGTGTCATCCGCAAGGGGCAGACCGTCACCTGGTGCAAGACCGACGGCACCCAGCAGTCCGTGCGCATCTCCGAGCTGCTGATGACCGAGGCGCTGGAGCGCAAGCCCGCCGAGGAGGCGGGCCCCGGCGACATCGTCGCCGTCGCCGGCATCGGCGACATCATGATCGGTGAGACGCTGGCCGACGCGGAGAACCCGATCCCGCTGCCGCTGATCACCGTCGACGAGCCCGCCATCTCGATGACCATCGGCACCAACACCTCGCCGCTGGTCGGCCGGGTCAAGGGCGCCAAGGTCACCGCGCGCATGGTCAAGGACCGCCTCGACAAGGAGCTGGTCGGCAACGTGTCGCTGCGGGTGCTGCCCACCGAGCGCCCCGACGCCTGGGAGGTGCAGGGCCGCGGCGAGCTGGCGCTGGCCATCCTGGTCGAGCAGATGCGCCGCGAGCAGTACGAGCTCACCGTCGGCAAGCCGCAGGTGGTCACCAAGGAGATCGACGGCAAGCTGTGCGAGCCGGTCGAGCGCCTCACCATCGACTCCCCCGAGGAGCACCTCGGCGTGATCACCCAGCTGCTCGCCACCCGCAAGGGCCGGATGGAGCAGATGGTCAACCACGGCACCGGCTGGATCCGGATGGAGTGGCTGGTCCCGGCGCGCGGCCTGATCGGCTTCCGGACCGAGTTCCTCACCGACACCCGCGGCACCGGCATCCTGCACCACGTCTTCGAGAAGTACGAGCCGTGGTTCGGCGAGCTGCGCACCCGCAACAACGGCTCGCTGGTCGCCGACCGCTCCGGCCCGGTCACCGCGTTCGCGATGACCAACCTGCAGGAGCGCGGCACCCTGTTCGTCGAGCCGGGCACCGAGGTGTACGAGGGCATGATCGTCGGCGAGAACTCGCGCTCCGACGACATGGACGTCAACATCACCAAGGAGAAGAAGCTCACCAACATGCGCGCGTCGACCAGCGACGAGACCGAGAAGCTGATCCCGCCGCGCAAGCTGTCGCTGGAGCAGGCCCTCGAGTTCTGCCGCGAGGACGAGTGCGTCGAGGTCACCCCGGCCGCGGTGCGCATCCGCAAGGTCATCCTCGACCAGACCCAGCGCGGCCGCCTGGCGGCCCGCCGCAAGCACGCCTGACCAACGCCTGACCAGAGCTCCGGCCACGCTGTCGCACAGCGTGGCCGGAGTTCTGCTCATGTAGGACGCCGGGAGGGTGTCGCGTGCGGGCTACCGGTGGGTATGCTGCCCGGACCCCTCACCCCTCGGGAGATCGACTATGCGCGCGGACCGGCTTGTGCTGGGCCTCTTCGGTGTCGCCTCGGTGCTGAACGTGATCGCCGCCGGCATCGGGAGCAGGCCGCTGGACTGGGCGACCAAGCCGTTGCTGCTGCCGCTGCTGGCGCTGTGGTTCTACCTGAACCACCGGGCCCGCGGCGTCGCGCCCACCACCGGCATCCTGGCCGCGCTGCTGTTCTCCTGGGCCGGCGACGTCGCCCTGCAGTTCGCGGGGACCACCGCGTTCGTCAGCGGCATGGCGCTGTTCGGCGCCGCGCACGTCTGCTACGTGACCACGTTCGTGCGCCACGGCGCGCCGGCGCGGATGCGGGCGATGCCGCTGCTGCTGGTGCCGATCGGCTACGCGGTGTTCCTGGTCGGGGCGCTGACCTGGCTGTGGCCGGCGCTGTCGGAGGCGGGCCTGGCCGTGCCGATGGCGGTGTACGGCACGCTGCTGTCCTCGACCGCCGCGCTGGCGGCGGCCTTCGGCTGGCGCACCGCGCTCGGCGGCGGGCTGTTCCTGATCTCGGACCTGCTGATCGCGGTGGGGGTGGCCGACGCGTTCACCATCCCCGGCCCGCCGGTCTGGGTCATGGTCACCTACATCGCCGCCCAGTTCCTGCTGGCCACCGGCTGGACCGCCCGCCGCGAGGCGCAGCCCGCGGCGGGCGCCTGACCTCAGCCCTCGCCGAGGCAGTACACGTCCGTGACGAGCAGGCCGCGGCGGTCCCGGTAGGTGTCCTCCGCGTAGCCGGCCGAGTTGGCGGGGCAGTTGCCCCGCTCGTCGGCCCGGCGGGTGACCACGGCCGCGTGCGGTCCGTCGCAGTCGACGAACCGGGCGTCGGCCGAGACGCACTCGCCGACCCGGTCGTTCGGCAGGTCGCTGAGCAGCGCGATCCCGAAGGCGCCCACGAGAGCGAGCGGCACCAGCAGGCCCGCGATGGTGGGCCGGGCGTACACCGGGCGGCCCGGGTGCCACGGCGCGGTGGACGTGCCGTCGGCGGCCGGGACAGGATCGGTCATCTTGTTCAGCCGCAGCCTGCCCAGCAGGTTGTAGAGCAGGATGAACGGCGTGATGACGAACGAGCCGTAGCCCCACCAGCCCTGCACCAGGGTGCGGCTGGTCATGGTGCGGAAGACGGCCAGGCCGCAGGTGCGGCAGTAGACGCCGCTGTCCTTGAGGAACTGCATCATGATGATCAGCCCGCGGTGACCGCGGAAGGTCATCTGCTCCGCCGGGCTGCTCGCGCAGTGCTGGCACCGGTACGCGGTGACGGGCGCGGGCGCGGAGAGGTGGGAGGGGATCAACTCTGTCACGGCGCGGCACTCTACGGCCTCCCGCCGCGCGCCGCTGTCCCGTTTTCAGTACCCTGCAACCGTGGTCACGCTGCAGAGTCTCGCTCCCGAACTGGAAGCCTTCCCCGGCACCGCCTCCATCTGGTGCGGCCCGGTCGACGGGCCCGCGTCGTACGCGCGGGAGGCGGACGCGCTGCACTACGCGGCCAGCACGATGAAGGTCGGCGTGATGGCCGCCGCCTGGCGCGCCGCCGAGGCGGGCCGGCTGGACCTCGACGCCGAGATCGCCGTGCACAACGAGCACGTCTCGGCCGCACCCGGCGCCCCGGCGTACGCCAACGACCCGGCGTACGACAGCGATTCGCTGGTGTGGGGCCGGCTGGGCGGCAAGGCCCCGCTGCGCTGGCTGATCACGCGCATGATCGTGCGTTCGTCCAATCTCGCCACCAACCTGGTGCTGGGCGCGCTCGGCCCCAACGAGCAGGCGTTCGCCGAGGTGAACGAGGTGTGGCGGCTGGCCGGGGCGAAGCGGGCGCACACCGACCGCGGCATCGAGGACTACCCGGCCCGCGACGGCGGCATCAGCAACGAGGTCACCGCCGCCGACCTGGCCGCGCTGTTCGGCGCGCTGCACGGCGCCCGGCTGGCCTCGGCGGCCGGCTCGGCGGCGATGCTGGACATCCTCACCGCCCAGGAGTGCCGCGACGACCTGCACCTCGGGCTGCCCGAGGGCACCCGCGCCGCGCTGAAGAACGGCTGGGTCACCGGCGAGCGGCACAGCAGCGCGCTGATCTTCCCGGCCGACGCGCCGCCGTACCTGCTGGCGGTCTGCACCACCGGCGAGGTCCCGGACGGCGAGGCCTGCGCCCTGCTCGGCCGGATCGCCGCGGCCAGCTGGGCGCAGCGCGCGGCGAGCTGACCGCCCCGGCGTCCGCTCGTTACGGATCGGTGCTTCTACGGCACCGGTTCCGGACGTAGGGTCGTGGCGTGTCGATCACCGCAGTCCGCACCCACCGCGTCTCCGCTCCCCTGCACACCCCGTTCGTGACCGCGCTGCGCCGGGCGACCGCCGTCGAGACGCTGCTGGTCGAGATCGTCGACGCCGACGGCCGCTCCGGCTTCGGCGAGGCGCCGCAGGTGTGGGCGGTGACCGGGGCCAGCATCGCCGGCTCGCGGGCCTGCGTCGAGGAGATGATGGCACCGCTGCTGCTCGGCCGTGACCCCGACGACCTGGCCGGGCGCTGCCGCGAGGTGGCCCGCGCGGTGGTCGGCAACGAGGCCGCCAAGATGGCGGTGGACGTCGCCCTGCACGACCTGGCCGCGCAGCGCCTCGGCATCCCGCTGGTGCGCCTGCTCGGCGGCACGAGCCTGACGGTGCCGACCGACGTGACCCTGTCCGCGGGCGAGGCGGGCGCGCTGGCGGTCACCGCCAAGCAGCGCATGGCCGAGGGCTTCACGGTGCTCAAGCTGAAGGTCGGCACGGACGCCGCGGGCGACCTCAACCGGATCCGCGCCGTGTGCGACGCCCTGGACCCCGGGGTGAAGCTGCGCCTGGACGCCAACCAGGGCTGGACGCCCCGCGACGCGGTGCGCATCCTGGACCGCATCGCCGCCCTGGAGCTGCCGGTCGAGCTGGTCGAGCAGCCGGTGGCCCGGTACGACCTGGACGGTCTGGCCTGGGTCAGCGAGCGCAGCGACCTGCCGATCATGGCCGACGAGTCGGTGTTCGGCGTACGCGACCTCGTCGAGGTGATCCGCCGCCGGGCGGCCGACCTGGTCAACGTGAAGCTGGCCAAGTGCGGCGGGCTGAGCACCGCGCGCACGCTGCTGGAGCTGGCCGCCGCGCACGGGCTGGGCACCTGCGTGGGCTCCATGATGGAGGGCCCGGTCGGCATCGGCGCGGCGGCGAGCCTGGTCGCGGCGCACCCGACCACGATCGTCAGTGACCTGGACGCCGCCTGGTGGCTGGCCGAGCCGCCGGTGTCCGGCGGATGCCGCTACGACGGTGCCACGGTGGTACTACCCGACTCCCCCGGACTGGGCGTGTCGATTCCGCAACGGAGCGCAGCCGACTGCAGCGAGGTGCCGACATGAAGATCGCGACGGTGACCGCCCCGGTGGCGACCCTGTGGTCGCGTCCCGACGCGCCCCGGCCCGGGGTGGACGCGGCGGCGCTCGGGCCGCACAGCGACCCGCGGTCCTGGGTGGCCGGCCTGGACGACGAGGGCCGGATGTACACCGGCGTGCTCACCCAGCTGCTGCACGGCGAGCAGGTGCTGGTCGAGGAGGTCCGCGGCGACTGGGCCCGGGTGGTCGCCACCGCCCAGCCCGCGGCGAAGCTCGACCCGCGCGGCTATCCCGGCTGGCTGCCGCTGGACCAGCTCAGCGTGCGGGACACCGGGGACGGCGCACCGGCGGGCGCGGTGGACGGGGCGGCGGCGCTGGCGGCGGCCCGCGCCTGGCGCGGCGTGACCTACGTCTGGGGCGGCCTGACGCCGTACGGCATCGACTGCTCGGGGCTGGTGCACCTGGCGTTCCGGCAGCTCGGCGTGACCGTGCCGCGTGACGCGAGCGACCAGCGGGCCGCCGTGCCGGTGGTCGCGCTGGGCCACGAGCGCCCCGGTGACCTGTACTTCTTCGCCGACGCCACGGGCCACATCGAGCACGTCGCCTTCGTGACCGCGGCCCCGGAGCCGGGCATACGCCGTATGCTGCACGCCTGCAGCATCGCCGGGCTGGTGGTCGAGGAGCAGATGAAACCGGCCCGCACGGCGGCTCTCGCCGGTGCGGGCCGGGTCGTCGGCTGAGGGTCAGCCCACCGGGGTCGGCGTCTTGTCCGCCTCGTTCTTCGCCTCGCGGGACGACTTGATCAGGCTGGCGATCGTGGCGACGGCCAGGATGCCGATGATCACGCCGAGCGAGACGCCGATGCTGATGTGCGGCACGGCGGTGATCGGCTGGCCGTCGTTGATGAACGGCACGTTGTTGCCCGCCAGCGCCTCCATGATCAGCTTCACGCCGATGAAGCCGAGCACCGCGGCCAGGCCCAGCGACAGGTAGACCAGCCGGTCCAGCAGGCCACCCAGCAGGAAGTACAGCTGGCGCAGACCCATCAGCGCGAACACGTTGGCGGTGAAGACCAGGAACGGCTCCTTGGTCAGACCGAAGATCGCCGGGATCGAGTCCAGCGCGAAGATCAGGTCGGTGGTGCCGATCGCGATCATCACGATGAGCATCGGCGTGAAGATCCGCTTGCCGGCCTGCACCGTGGTCATCTTCGCGCCGTCGTACTCCTTGCTGATCGGCAGCACCCGGCGGCTCCACCTGATCAGCGCGTTCTCCTTGAAGTCCGACTCGTCGCTCTCCCCGTGCTTGGTCAGCGTCCAGGCGGTGTAGAGCAGGAACACGCCGAAGATGTAGAAGACCCAGACGAAGCGCGACACCAGCGCGGCGCCCGCGGCGATGAACGCGCCGCGCATCACCAGCGCCAGCACGATGCCGATGAGCAGCACCTTCTGCTGGTAGATCCGGGGCACCGCGAACCGGCTCATGATGATCACGAAGACGAACAGGTTGTCCACGGAGAGGCTGTACTCGGTCACCCAGCCCGCGAAGAACTCCTGGCCGTACTGCGAGCCGTGGCTGAAGAAGATCCAGGCACCGAACGCGCAGGCCAGCGCGACATAGAAGACCACCCAACCGGTGGCCTCCTTCATCGAAGGCTCATGCGGCCGACGCCCGATGATCACCAAGTCGAAGGTCAGCAGCGCCAGCAACCCGATGAGGGTCGCCGCCCATTCCCAAGTGGACACGTTCATATAAACAGACCTCCGGTCGGCATGATTCTTGCCCCGGAGGTCTCTCCTGCCACCGGTGCAACACCGATGACCGACGGTGCCGGGATCACACCAGGCCTGTGCTGGCCGGGGGGAGCCGTGCTGACGACACCGTCGTGAGGGATACTCCCCTCCCGCGTCTCTCTATTGTTTACCACGCCGGGCGCAGTGCCCAGACGGGGTCGCCCGCATGGACGATCGTCTGGAGCACCCCGGGCGTCCGGGCAGGTCAGCCGAGTGGTGGCGCCAGCGCCCAACCCGCGCTCAGCAACCGTTCGCACGCCGCCACCGCCGTCCTCAGCCGCACCTGATGTGATCCGTGCAACTCCACGACCGGCACCGGTGACCCGGCCAGCACCTCGCGGAACCGGCCGGTCATCCACCCCCGCAGGTGCTCGCCGTCACGGAGCCCGTCATCGTCGAAGGGCACCCCGACATCCGAGGTCAGCAGGTACAGATCGGGACGCCGGGCCAGCGCCCGGACCTCCGGTGACGAACTGCCCAGATAGCGTTCCTGCCAAACCTGGGTGGCCAGCGCGTCGGTGTCGCAGACCAGCAGCGGCGAGCCGTCCCGCGCGGCCGCGTCCTCGGCCGCCGACTGCTCCCGGGCCACCTCCGCGAAGTCGGCGTCGTCCCAGCTCACGTCGAAGACCGTCGCCGCCGGGTCGGCCGCCCGCAGCGCGGCCAGCTTGCGCTCGGTCAGCTCCCGGCCGTACTCGGGCACCCAGCGCGTCGCCGCCCACACCCCGCCCCGGGCCGCGTAGTGCCCGGCCAGCGCCGACGCCATGGTGGTCGTGCCGGTGGACTCGGCCCCCAGCACCACCACCCGGCGGGTGAACCAGGCCCGCACCGGCGCGGCCAGGTGTGCCCAGTGCGCCACCGGGTCGGCCCGCACCGCGCTGCCCGACACCGGGTGCGCCAGCCGGGGCGTGTCCACCTCCACGTGCACCGCGCCGAAGCGGCGGGCCAGCTCGTCGCCGTACTTCTCGGAGCTGAACACCACGTCCACCGGGCGCGGCCCGACCGCCTCGCGGAACACGGCGCAGTGCGCGTCCCACACCGCCGGGTCGTCGTAGTCCACCCGCATGTCGTCGTAGCGCCCGACGAACCGGACCCACGGGGTGTCGGCGTGCTCCTCGCGCAGCCAGCCCAGCCGGACCTCCAGCGGGATCGACTCCCGCCGCGACGGGGCCACCACGACGGTGACCTCGGCGCCGGCCGCCGCGGCGGTCCGGATCAGGTGATGGTGGCCGGCGTGCGGCGGGTAGAACTTACCCACCACCATCGCGTGCTGGTACGTCATGCCAGGGCCGGCTCCGCCGCGCGCGCCCGCAGCGCCTGCTGCCAGGCCAGCAGACCCGCCACGCACAGGCCGAGGAACACGACGTAGAGCGCGCCGGTCAGCCACAGCCCCTTGTAGACGTAGAGCGGGATGTACACCAGGTCCGCGATGATCCAGATCCACCAGCTCTCCAGCTTCTTGCGGGTCTGCAGGTACGTCGCGACCAGCGACAGGACCGTGGTCAGCGCGTCGGGCAGCGGCACCGTGGAGTCGGTGGCCCGGTCCAGCAGCAGCCACAGCGCGGCCGTGGCGACCACGCCCGCCACCGCCAGCACCGTCCACTCCGCACGTGTGGTGCGGGTCACCACCAGCCGGCCGCCGTCGGGGCCGCGGCGCAGCCACTGCCACCAGCCGAGCGCGCCCAGCGCCACGTACACCAGCTGCAGGCTCGCGTCGGCGTAGAGGCCGTACGTCCAGAACACGACCAGCAGCAGGAGCACGTTGAGGATGCCGACGGCCCAGTTGGCCACGTTCTGGCGCACCAGCAGCCAGACGTTGAGCACGCCGGTGCCGAAGCCGAGCACCTCCGCCCAGGTCATCGGGGTTTCGCGGACCGTGAAAGCGGTGCTGAGCAGCCAGTCGAGCATGGGCGACACCCTAGGCCACCCGCACCACCGCTGAAAGGCCGTGCAAGGATCATCGGCATGGTGCTCGAGGTTGCCCTGATCGACGTCCAGCCCGGCCGGGAGGACGAGTTCGCCGCCGCGTACGCGCAGGCCCGCCCCTGGCTCGCCGGCACCGACGGCTGCGTCACCGTCCGGATGACCCGCGGCATCGAGTCGCCGTCGCGGTTCGTGCTGCTGGTCGAGTGGGAGTCGGTGCAGGCGCACGAGGAGAACTTCCGCGCCACCGACCGGTTCACCCAGTGGCGCACCCTCATCGGCCCGTTCTTCGCGAAGCCGCCGCTGGTGGAGCACTTCAACGACGTAGTCGGTGAAGCATGAGGCTCTGCAACGACGTAGTCGGTGAAGCATGAGGCTCTGCAACGACGTAGTCGGTGAAGCATGAGGCTCTGCAACGACGTTCCGGGCGCTGCCTTCCCGTCATGACCGACCGCGTGCTCACCGCGTCCGACGGCGTGCCCATCGACGCCCACCACGACGAGGGCGACCGCGAGCTGGCGATCGTCGTCGCGCACGGCTTCACCGGGTCCTGGCGGCGGGAGTCCGTGCGCCGCGCCGCCGGGGTCTTCGGCCGGCACGGCGGCGTGATCAGCTTCGACTTCCGCGGCCACGGCCGCTCGGGTGGCCTGTCCACCGTCGGCGACCTGGAGATCCACGACGTCGAGGCGGCCGTGGCCTGGGCGCGTGAGCTCGGCTACCGCCGTATCGTCACGATCGGCTTCTCCATGGGCGCGTCCATCGTGGTGCGCCACGCGGCGCTGATCCGCGGCGTCGACGCCGCGGTCGCGGTCAGCGGACCCGCCCGCTGGTACTACCGGGGCACCCCGCCGATGCGGCGCGTGCACTGGGTGCTGGAGCGGCGGCTGGGCCGCCTGGTGGGCCGGGTCGCGCTGCGCACCCGCATCGCCCGGGGCGGCTGGGACCCGGTGCCCGAGCCGCCGCACGCCGTCGCCGGGCTCATCTCCCCCACGCCGCTGCTGGTGGTGCACGGCGACGCCGACGCGTACTTCCCCGTCGAGCACGCGCACCAGATCTTCGACGCCGCCGCCGAGCCGAAGGAGCTGTGGCTGGAGCCCGGCTTCGGCCACGCCGAGAACGCCGCCTCCGCCGAGCTGCTGGCCCGCATCGGCGACTGGGCCGCGGCGCACGCCGCCAGGCGCTGAACCGCGCGGGGCCGCGCTGTGCTGATCAGAGCGCGGGCTGCCCGCGCTGATCCGCGGGCTGCGCTGTACTGATCAGCGCGGGCTGCCCTGCGCAGATCCGTGAGAGCTGCGCTGCGCTGATCCGCGCGGGCTGCGTCGTCCCGAACGTCCGGTTAGGTTGGTCGGTATGCACGGGGACCGACGACTGGCACGCGCGAGCGAGCGCTACGAGACCGCCGTCTTCGGCGGGGACACCACCGCGACCGAATCCGCCCACCGCGACCTGGACAGCCTGGAGGCCGATCTCGCCCTGGCCCGCGGGCGGCTGCTGCACGCCGACTTCCTCAACGACCGGGCGGAGGATCCGGCCGAGCCCGCCGCGTTCGAGCGGGCCGCCGCGCTCTACCGCCGGCTCGGCGACGGCCGGGGCGAGGGCGAGGCCCTGTTCTGGCTCGGCTGCTTCCATCAGGTGGTACGCGACGACGGCGCCACCGCGGTGCCGCTGCTGCGACGCGCGTACGCGCTGGCGCAGGCGGCCGGGGACGAGCTGACGATGTCGTACGCCGTCCGGCACCTCGGCTTCGCCGATCTCGAGGCCGGCGACCGCGACGCGGGACGGGCCAAGCTGGAGGAGTCCGCGCGGCTGCGGCGCGAGCTCGGGTTCGCGCCCGGTCTCGCGGCGGCGCTGCTCGCGCTGGCGCGCCTGGCGTACGAGGACGGCCGCGACGACGAGGGCGCGGCGCTGCTGGCCGAGGCACGAGACACGGCCGCCCGCAGCCGGGCGCACGGCGTGCTCGCCTGGATCGACGCGGCCCGCATCCGGGCCTGATCACGCAGGCTTGCTCGCCTGGATCGACGCGGCCCGCATCCGGGCCTGATCACGCGGGCGCGGGCGCCGATCGTTCGGCGCCGAGGT